>NZ_LWGJ01001041.1:0-1264 GCF_001635845.1 Oleiphilus sp. HI0132
AGTGAAGTGCTTAGCTCATAGGGTTCGCCATTCAGGTTTATCATCATTGTCGTTTTCCACCAGGGTATATCTATATAACGCGGTCTAGTTGGCTTTTCTAAAGGCTAGAAAAAGACACAGCCAACCAGCAATAAAACTCAGGCCTCCAAAAGGCGTTATAGCCCCTAAGAGACGGACTGCTTCGCCAGTAAATGCCTCACTGAATGCAAGCCCATAGAGACTACCACAAAACACTATGATGCCAAGCAGGAAGAAGCTATAACTTGCGTTTAAAAGCTTTTGCGAATGTGGCAGAGGGGAAGCTTCCTTGAACAGGCTCAATATCCCGACCACTAGAATCCCGCATGAGTGAAACATCTGATAATGAACACCCGTTTGATACACTTCTAGCATGCGCTCGCTAATCATCGCTTTTAAGCCATGAGCGCCAAAAGCACCCAAGATCACTGCTAGCATGCATAGCAATGCGCCTATCATAAGCTGGGAATTAGGCTTCATAAGCGAACCTTTCTTTAGTATCGATGTTTAAAGCAGTAAGTGAACCACCCCAGACGCAGCCGGTATCGATAGCTTGAAATTGGTCTTTGTTTGCGCCAGTGAGCCCTGTATTACCCGAGAGTGCCGCCCAGTGTCCGAATATTAGCATGGTGTTGTCGGGCCGAGGCAGGCTGAACCAGGGGACATAGTTATCGGGGGCATCGTCGAGGGTTTCTTTGACGGCAAAGTCGAGCGCACCGTTTTGTTTAACAAAGCGCATGCGGGTAAAGTAGTTTGTAATAGCACGCAGGCGCATCATGCCCGTGTGGTGCTCAGACCAGAGTGCGGGCTCATTGCCATACATCAGGTCAAAGAATGCTTCGTAATCTCCGCGACATAACTCATTGGAAACTTCTTGATTGTAACGATAGGCTTGCTCTGTTGACCATATATGAGGAATGCCGGCGTGACTCATTGCAAGCTTCTGCTCTTTATCCCATATCATTAGAGGTTGATGGCGTAACCAGGTCATCAATTCATGGCAGTCATCTGCTGCAAAAATTTCAGCAAAGGTGTCTTTTCTTTTAGGCTGGCGCTTTAAATAGTAGGTAGCCAATAAGTGAAGGTCATGATTACCAAGAATAACCTTGGCAGGATGTCCGCCTTGGTTACCCAGGCTTTTGATCAGGCGCAGACAGTCAAGCGAGTCGGGGCCTCGATTTACAAGGTCTCCTGCGAACCATAGTTCGTCACGGTTCTGGTCAAAAGATATCTGGTCGAGTAGACG
>NZ_LWGJ01001042.1:0-12881 GCF_001635845.1 Oleiphilus sp. HI0132
GTCAATATAGTGATGCTGATGTTTTAAGTGCCCATGGAGTAGCCGCAACTTTTCAAGTAAAGGGCTACTGGAGCCTAATTTCTTTAAGGGGTCTTGGTGACTGTATACGCTTGGTTTGTCCATGTTTCATCTTTAGCTCGTTCAAGTCGTTAGTTCTAGTATAGACGAGCTGGGTCAAGCGAAAAGCAAAAAACTAAATTGGTTACAAATCTGAACTTTGTTCCGAGTGGATTTAGCGGCTAAGCTGGTTTATTCTTCGCGTCATATATAGTTTCTTAATAATTTATTACAAAATAACCTAACAGGATGTCAATATGAGTTCGATTCTATCGGGGATGCGAGTGGTTGAAGCCTCTGCATTTGTCGCTGCGCCTCTTGGAGGAATGACTTTAGCTCAACTTGGAGCGGACGTCATTCGAATAGATGCGATAGGGGGGGGGTTGGACTATCGTCGCTGGCCCGTTACAAAAGATAATGTCAGTCTGTTTTGGGCAGGGCTAAATAAATCTAAGCGTTCGGTAGCGATCAACTTTAGGTCTCCAGAAGGTTCAGAACTCGCTAAGCAAATTATAACCGCGCCTGGCAAAGAAGCGGGAATGCTATTGACAAACTTTCCACCTAAGGGTTGGTTGTCTTATGAGGATCTTAAGGCAATTCGTCCAGACATGATACAGCTCACCGTTCAAGGCGATAGGCATGGTGGCTCGGCTGTAGACTATACGGTTAACCCGGCCATTGGCTTACCGTTTTTGACAGGCCCCTCTGATAGTAACTCGCCAACGAATCACGTACTTCCTGCCTGGGATCTGGTGACAGGACAGATGGCTGCACTGGGCTTGTTAGCTGCAGAGCGTCATCGTTATCGCACAGGTGAAGGACAGCACACTAAGATTGCTTTGGCTGATGCGGCCATGGCAGTGATGGGGCACTTAGGATTTATTGCTGAAGCGCAGTTAGGAGAAGAGCGTCCACGTTATGGAAACTATCTCTTCGGTGCGTTTGGACGAGACTTTACGACATCTGATGGCGAGCGTGTCATGGTGATTGGCTTGACCAAACGCCAGTGGAAGTCCTTGTGTATTGCTACAGAAACAGCTGAAAAAATGGACCAGCTAGCGGCAACGCTAGGACGTGATTTTTCTCAGGAAGGTGCTCGCTTTGAGTCTCGTGATGAGATTTCGGCTTTATTTTCTGACTATATTTCTAAGCGCAGTTTTAAGGATATTGAGTCTCGCTTCAATGAAAACGGAGTTTGTTGGAGTAAGTATCAAACGGTTAAGGAAATGGTAGATAGTGACCCGGAATGCTCGCTAGACAATCCAATGTTTAACCAAATTGATCAGCCTGGTGTTGGTTCATTCAGAGCAGCAGGAGCTCCTTGGAACTTCTCGGCATTTGAACGCCAGCCTGCGCAACCGGCGCCAAAACTAGGGCAGCAAACCGATGAAGTGCTTTCTGAAGTGGTTGGTTTGAGTAGTGCTGAAATTGGCCGCTTACACGATGCGGGTATCGTTGCAGGGCCAGAGTAGCGTCTAATCCAAACCTTTTTCCTTAAGTGTGTACTATTGGGGCCAGAGTAAAACAAACGCCTTTACTCTGACCCAATTTGAAGATGCTTATACCCTGTTGTTTCTAAAGAAATTTTATGGACTTCCAGGGGGCATTATTTTTATTCCATAATACTATAAAAATCCTAAGGCGGCTTTGATTCATTCGGCTATATTAGTAGGGATAGTAATACTTATGGAATAGAAAGGAGTCAAAATGCCCCAAGCAGGAAGCGCCCTGGAGCCCTTACACCTATTATTTAAAGAAACATGTATTGACGTTTTCGCAAGCATTCAATGCGAATTGGAAATTGTAGAGTCGGCAAAAGAGGTCTTGGCCCTGCCTTGCGCATTTATCGAAGCGCTTTCCGATGACCTGGAGCTGAAATTACTACTACGAGGCCCTGTCTCCATTCTAAGAGAAACTTATCCAATTAAAGGTGATGCCGAGTTTGTTCAAGCTCATGAGATTGAAGACTGGATTTCCGAATTGGCTAATCGTTTTATGGGGGCGCTCAAAAACAAACTCATCGATTATCAGCACTACCTGCAACTCGGCACCCCTCAAAAGCAGTTTGGCATTCGGCTTGATGAATTGCTTGACGAAGGTTTTTCGATGTTAACGCTTAACTTTCAAAGTGGGCGAGAAGTCTTTGAATGTAGTTTGCACACAAAAGTATTAAATCAAAATTTGTCCTTTGAGTATAAAGAGCCTGAAGCCGATCCTTTTGATGATGGCGAGCTAGAGATGTTCTAAATCTTTCTACAAGAGCTAGCTTTTGTTTCGCGCCGCTATTTTTGCTAAAATGCCGCGCAATTTCCTACATATTGAATTTTTGTGACCTTACTTTATCAAAAGCGTTTGTTCTTCAGGCTTTATAGTTAAGTTAAGGTCATCTAGCTGGTTACTATTCCATGAAAGAATCCTTATTGCTTCGTTTAGACAGTATTTCTGAACGTTACGAAGAATTAGCAGCTCTTATGAGCGACCCTGATGTGATCACAGACCAGAATAAATTTCGCGACTTTTCAAAAGAGTATGCTGAAATTGAGCCGGTTGTGAAATGTTACGCTAGCTACAGACAAGCTCAGGACGACATCGAAGAAGCCAACATGCTGATGAATGATGGTGATGCCGATATGCGCGAGATGGCTCAAGAAGAGCTGAAAGAGGCAAAGTCTTCTTTGGAAACTCTTGATAAGGAGTTGCAGACTCTCTTGTTACCTAAAGATCCGAATGACAAGAATAACGTTTTCTTGGAAATTCGAGCGGGAACCGGTGGTGATGAGGCGGCAATTTTCTCTGGGGATTTATTTCGCATGTATTCTCGTTATGCTGAGAAGAAAGGCTGGAAGGTTGAAGTGGTTAGCGAAAACCTGGGTGAGCACGGTGGTTATAAAGAAGTGATTACACGGCTTGTCGGTGAGGGTGTATATGGGAGCCTGAAGTTTGAGTCAGGAGCTCATCGTGTACAACGTGTTCCAGAAACCGAATCGCAAGGCAGGGTTCATACTTCGGCTTGTACGGTGGCTGTGATGCCGGAAATTGATGCTGTGGATGAGATCGAAATCAATAAGGCTGACTTGCGTATCGATACCTTCCGGGCTTCGGGCGCCGGTGGTCAGCACGTCAACAAAACGGATTCGGCTATTCGTATTACCCACTTGCCAACAGGTGTGGTAGTTGAGTGTCAGGACGAACGATCACAGCATAAGAATAAGGCTCGCGCTCTATCTTTGTTGCAATCGAGGCTACTGACGGCTGAACAGGAAGCGCATGCTCAAGAACAATCAGATCAACGAAAAAGTCTCGTAGGTAGTGGTGACCGTTCTGAGCGAATCAGAACCTATAACTTTCCTCAAGGTCGCATGACTGATCATCGAATTAATTTGACGCTCTATAAGCTAGCTGAAGTTATGGAAGGTGATTTGGACCAGGTGTTACAGCCTTTATTGCAAGAGCATCAGGCTGAATTACTCACTTCTATGGGTGAGTAATAAGTAGATATAGCTTATTGGAGTTTGATATGAGCCATCAACTGACTATTTCAGAGGCGATGGCAAAATCCCTCGAATTGACAAGCAGTTCGGCATCTTTGGATGTTGAGCTGCTCTTATGTCACGTGCTCGATTGCGAGCGTGCTTATTTACGGACCTGGCCTGATAAAAGTCTGGATCAAGACCAAACCGAGCACTTTCTTTCTCTTGTTTCACAACGCCAAAAAGGGCGTCCTATTGCCCACCTAATTGGTCAGCGAGATTTTTGGACTCTAAATTTAAAGGTTAATGAGCATACTCTCATTCCAAGGCCTGATACCGAAGTGCTTGTTGAAAGGGCTTTGAATTTGCCGTTGGATAAGTCCGCCATTTCAGTACTTGATCTCGGAACGGGCACGGGGGCGATAGCCTTGGCATTAGCTAGTGAGCGCCCAGCATGGCAGGTCAATGGTGTTGACCGTTTTCCAAAGGTCATTGAGCTAGCAAGGCAAAACGCAAACTTGAATAGCCTTCCTCATGTTGAGTTCTTCTGCAGCGATTGGTTTTCCGCATTCCGGGAGCAGCGTTTTTCTCTGATTGTTAGTAATCCTCCCTATATCGATGCCAAAGATAAGCACCTGCGTGAAGGGGATGTTCGATTTGAGCCTGCTTCTGCTCTGATTGCTGAAGATCAGGGGATGGCCGATATCAAAAAGATTACGCATGATGCGCGTGAGTTTCTCGAAGCAGGTGGCTGGCTACTTTTTGAACATGGCTATGACCAGGCAGAGCTTGTTAGGTCAGTACTGAAAAAAGCGGGTTATCAGCAGGTCGAGACAAGTAAAGATTATGGCGGTAACGATCGTGTTACCCAGGGCCAATGGACTGGGTAAGACTAGTTTTATATCTGTATAGAGGTGAATTGTGAGCGAGCAGCAAAGTCGCGAAGTTTATCAAGAGTTAAGTGATCCGGAGTTATTGCGATATAGCCGGCAGATCATGTTGCCTAAATTCGATGTTGCGGGGCAGTTGGCGCTCAAGAATGCAAAAGTACTTATTATTGGTGCGGGTGGCTTGGGTAGCCCGGTTGCGATGTATCTTGCAGCAGCAGGTGTTGGCTGCATAACTATCGTTGATGATGACCATGTTGATGTTTCCAACTTGCAGCGCCAAATTCTACATGGCGAAAGCTCGTTAGGAAAAATGAAAGTAGACTCCGCGGCTGAAATGCTTGGCAATATAAACCCTCATGTTGAAGTGAAGGTACTTGCCAAACGTCTGGATGAGGAGGGGTTACGGTCTGCTGTCGCCAGAGTTGACTTGGTTTTGGACTGCAGCGACACATTCACAACTCGATTCTCGGTCAATAGAGCATGTGTCGAAGAAGCAAAGCCTCTAGTGTCTGGTGCCGCGATTCGAATGGAAGGGCAGGTAAGTGTTTTCGATATGCGTGACGATGAAGCACCGTGTTATCAGTGTTTGTATGCTGAAGGGGATGACGAGCAGCTTACCTGCTCAACGTCAGGTGTTATGGCGCCGTTGGTTGGCATTATAGGGAGCATGCAGGCAATGGAGGCTATTAAGGTACTGAGTGGCCTAGGATGTTCTTTAAAAGGGCGCTTAATGATGCTGGATGCTACTTCGATGGAGTGGCGGACGTTGAAACTGAAGAAAGACTCAGGCTGTCAGGTCTGTGGTAAATAAGTAAAACGGACTCTTGATTCGACTCAAGTAAAGCTAGATCAATTTGGTATTTTTAGTGAAAGATATTGCTTAATTACTATTTCCTTCCAATAATGAAAGTATACGGAGGAGTGGAGTGATGAGAGAGATTACATCGAAGCTAGGCTTGCTGGTATTGCTTTTTTCAGTAGGGAACGTTAGCGCAGAGACTCTTAAGTTCAGTTATTGGGATGATGCGAAGCCACCTTTTGTTATTGAACATGATGGTGTAGTCCATTCTGGCATTATCAAAGATCTGGCCGACCAGATTTCTTCCGAAGCGGGATTGCAAGCCGAGTTTGTGAAACTTCCAGTCTTGCGAATTGAGCAACAATTGCAGTCAGGTGACATCGATGTGGATTGTTTGACGAGCCCTATTTGGAAGGAATTACCTTCTTCCTATCATTGGTCCCCTGTTTTATTTGATGGGGCAGACAGATTTCTTGTTCGTCCAGAACTTAGCTTGAAGCTTCATTCATACAATGACCTTAAAGGAACAACTCTAGGAATCTATAACGGTTATGTTTATCACCCTGAAGTGATGAGCCTGATTAAGTCTGGAGACGTAGCGACAATCAAGCTGAAGGGCTTGGAGCATGGGATTCACTTGCTGCAATTGAAAAGGCTAGATGTGCTGATTGATTTCGGGATTTTGCTCAAGTATCAACTTCGAGAAAGAAAATTGAATGAGCAGCTTGTATTGGCCAAGCTGCCTGCAGACGAATATAAACTTCATTGCGCCTATTCAAAACAAATTAAAAATAAGATTGCGCCAAAAACACTCGATATGCTTATTGAAAACCTCGTCAGAACCGGTGAGCTTGATCGAATTCTAAAACGTTATCAGTGATCCACTTCATTAGATAAATTGCTGCTTTATTGGCTTGCGGCATACTGTGTTGATCGAAACTGGCTCAAACTATAATCTCTTGTATAGAATTCAGGGTGAGCTAAGGGCGCTAGTTGGATAGGTAAGGCTACTTTTGCGAGTGACAGGTTTTTCAGCAAGAAAGGGCCTTCTTCCTGAGCGTCATGAATCATTAAGCCATCGAACTCCAAAGGTATCCAATGCTTGCCAGGTGCAAGCTCACCTGAATGTTGGGTTGTGCCAATAGGTGTATTACTGGCGCTATAGAGCGAGGCTTGAAAGTAAAAACGGTTTTTGCTGCTGACGCTAATTTCGGTCTCTATTAATAAATTCCCTTGCGCATTGAGCTTATCTCGAAAGTTTCCGGTCAGCTCTAGAGCCGGTTCTGAAAGAGTGAAAGTAATAGCGTCTGCAAGTTTGTTGGTTTTGTTAACGATTAGTACTTTATATAAACCAGCAATTTTTTCTGCATCAATATCAATTCGATATTCGTAAATGCCGTCCTGATTTTCGTCAGTGAACTCAAACTGTTGCAGGTTCGAGCTTTCATTGTAGATTAGTTGGCCCAGAAACTGGCTTGGAATTGGTGCTTGGTTCGCGTCCTGAAGGCTTGCATAGATGGTTGCTATGTCTCCATGAAGATAGTATTTCTTATCGCTCCAGATTGTTAGTGCAGTATGAGTCTCTTCATCAAGGCTGGTCCGTTCATCAATTGCGTAGCGCTTCTCGGTGGGGTCTTGCTCAGCTGAGCTGATTTTTTGGTTATAGTCTGGGTAGCGGGTAAAGCGATTGTGATCATCAATGATTGCTTCATGTAGTGCAGTTTTTTGCTGGATAGCTTTAATTCTGTCGATGGGGCTCAAGGGCGCTTGCTGCTCGAGAACTTCTTCCTGATCTTCGGTTTCATTGATGTCGGTGCTTGGTAGTTTGGATGGTATTTTTGCTATGACATTATTATTTTCAGTTTTTTGCTGAGCCTGATCAGCAGAGGTCTTACTAACGACAGCAAGCTCGGGCGTGTCTGTGTTTGAGCTGTTGAGCCATAGAAGCCCGCCAATTGAAAGAATTGAAACAAGTGAGATTGTTATTGTTTTGTGTTTCTGCATTTTGGTTAACTCTTAGTTTAGGCGCTTGGTGACTTGGAGGGTAACCCTGGAACTAGCCGTGTAGTTCCAGGGTTCAGTCTATCTCTTGATTTTGCTTATCTTAGTTTGCAGTACAAGAGTCTATGCGGCCGGCCATGTTGCGTCCATTGCCGCAAGATAGGCCGTTTTCGATGGAGGTGTAGCTTGGAGAGTTTATGCCTCCGTTTCGTTCTGCATCGTGGTCGGTATAAACACTCGCCATATTATAGGTGCGCGGTGTGCCTTTATTGCTGTTATTACACTTGAAGGTCGGGCTGCCGTAGGCAATACCAAAGAATGTTTTGTAGGTATTCAGGTCGTCCCAAATATTGCGCTTACCGGAACCTTCACAGCTCATTTGCGATGCCAGGTTGATATAACCATCATCTTCGCCATTAAGCATAGCCGCAGATGCGCCTTCAATACCAGGGAAGCTCTTGTAACCGCCCATAACATAAACCGGAGCAGCTAGGTTGGAACCAATATAATTCTTAACAGTGTAAGAATCGTTTGTTTGAAGCCATTGTACACTTGGGTTGCAGTCTTTACCTAAGAATGCCGCGTTTATAAGTGCATCTAACCAGTTGCCGTTACAAACTCGGTCAGCACCTTCGGTTCCGGTTATTGCGCCGCCAAGCGTGAAAATCCCGAGAATGTCGTTCATGGCGGATGCATAATCAACACTAACGGAACCAGAGCTTGTGTAAGCCGTATTGTAGTTGGGTGCGCCTGAGACCGCATTACCGGCGATAAACATCATCTGCTGAGCGCCCTGACTATGCGATACAACCCAAAAGTCGTCATTGGCCGAGCATTGAGTGCCAGCTTGAGGGTGATTGAGGCCGTCTCCGTTACCTTGCTTGATAGAAATGATCTGTCGAGCAATTTCGCCAGAGGTTTCGTTTCTCCAGTAAGGGTAGCCGCTTTCGTCGGTTGAGTCGTAACCAACAATGGCATAATTGTCGCCAGAGCTCAGCAAGTCATCCATAAAGTCAGCACCGTTATAGTTGCTGAAGTGGGATGTTCGCCAAGAGTCGAGGGCATTGATTTTGATGTCGCCTTGGGTTCCGTGCCCGTGAACCATTATATAGCAGTTGTCGGCAGCCATCGCTTGCCCTGATCCCCATAATAGAGATAAAGAAAGCGCGCAGGTGGAAAGTATAGATTTCTTAGTTTTAAACATAGTTAGGACCTTTCGATATGTATATTATTTTTATTTTGCGTCCTGCGGACAAAGTACAACAGACACTTTATCTGACCATTATCTGAGAAGAGAGGGCCGACCTGTTTTTACTTGATCATTATTTATCGGGAATGGTAAGAAGACCATGACAGTAGAGGACAGAGTATTGGCATTTTTGGCAATAAATATAGGGCAAGCACTTAGGCTTACCCTATAGACTTTTATGCCTGTTTAGTCAGAAAAATTGGCAGCAACGTAGTCTGCAAGACGGGAGCGTTCAACGCTTTGTAGTGTGATGTGAGCATAGTGTTCCCAGTTTCGCATGCGGTCCATTGCAAAGCTGAAGCCACTCGTTGAGGCCGATAGATAGGGTGTATCAATTTGCTTTAGGTTGCCAATCGCAATGACCTTAGTGCCTGGACCAGCTCGTGATATGAGACCGTGCATTTGTGCAGAGGTCAGGTTCTGGGCTTCATCAATAATGAAGATCTTGTCGGAGAAACTTCGGCCTCTCATAAAACCGGAGCTTTTTATTTTTACGCGGCTTTTTAAGAATTCAACACTCGACTTCCTTTCGAAATCGGTGCCGTTGGGGTTGGCGCTCAATGTTTCCAAAGCATCGGTGATCGCGCCCATCCAAGGGCCGATTTTATCTTCTTCTTCGCCGGGTAAGAAGCCGATATCTTCACCCATTGGAACCGTGGCCCGAGTGACAATGATTTCATCATAAAACTTATCTTCGTACACCTGGTGTAGTGCCGCAGCTAGGGTTAACAGAGTTTTACCTGTCCCGGCTTCTCCGGCGATGGTGACGAAATCAATTTCAGGATCAGTGAGTGCTGCCAAAGCAAAATTCTGTTCTTTGTTTTTAGCTTGAATTCCCCAGCAATGATATTGAGATTCAAAATCGGGTAATAACTCAATCGTAGCCGTCTGATCGACAACTTGTCTCAATTGGCCGCGGAAAGTTTGATTACTGCTGGAGTCTGAATATATGTGAGTATTGATGCTCCAGTTGCGAACCCAGGGAGCAGTAATGTGATAGGTGATAAGCGTGCCAAATTCCTGAGAATCCTCTCGGTCAATTTTGATATCTATACCAGGCGCTTCCCACATTTCATCGGTAATTTCGACTTGGCCACTAAAGAGTAATTCGTCACCGACATTGGCTACTTGGTCATTTCGGTAGTCTTCTGAAATCAGGCCATGAACGCTGGCCTTAATGCGCATATTAATATCTTTAGTAACTAGAACTACTGCTACGTCACTATTAGCGTAGTTTTCGCTCAGTTGTCGGGTGACAGCAATGATTTCGTTGTCTGCAACCGGCGCACGTTCCTTTTCGAAGGTTTGGAAGAATAGCTTGCCCTCGTGATTAGTAGCCGGATATAAGGTGCAGGAGTCAAGGCTGATGCCTTTATCGAGCTGGTCTATTTCTATGTTGGATAATAGCTCGTCAAGATAACGGTGAGCCTGCCGAGCGTTGCGGGCAATTTCATTTTTGCCTCGTTTGTGACCATCGAGTTCTTCTAATACTCGAAGAGGAATAAACACTGCGTGTTCATCAAACTTGTAAATAGACTCTGGTTCGTGGATTAGTACATTGGTATCGAGTACATAAAGCTTCTTGTTGTGTTTTAACTTACTTTTTACCATACAAAAACCTCTGACTTATGCAACTTAGGGTTGATAGTTAACTGACCAGATTGTGCCATCAAGTGTGATGCCATCAATTAGAGCTAAGCGTATTTAGCTAGCAGCTTCATCGACGATGACTTTGAGTAGATCATAAGTAGTAATGATACCGCTCAGGTCTTCACCTTTTTTGACAAAAACGCGGTGTAAATGCTCCTCCATCATTAGTTTAGCGACGTCGACAATGGCTGTTTCCTCGTCGACGGAGAAAATTATTGGGGTCATAATATCGCCTACTTCTACTGGAAGTTTGGCCATGCCTTCAAAAATCATCATACGTAAGCGTCTTGCTTCGAGCTTCTCTTCTTCGCTGAGCTGTTCCTCATAAGAGCTATCAACAGAATTTAAGTGGAAGTCGGCAATATCTTTAAGTGTAGCAATGCCAATAAGCTGCCCTTCTTGATTAGCAACGGGGCTGCCAGAGATATTGTTATCAGATAAGAAGGCAGAAAATTGCTGCATGGTCCAGGATTGTGGGACAGATTTGACGTGTGGAGTCATAATGTCGCGAGCGTAGAGTTTATTTAGCTTTCCTGAAGTGGTGTTGCCAGTGTTCATGCTATGGGGTCATTCCTTTACTTAAATTCTACAGTAGTAACTTAAAAAAAAGACCTCCGAAGAGGTCTTGGTCTTAATCTTCTGGAAGTGTAACGTTTAGTTCCAGAATTGAGCAATCATCGTTTTTATCTAGCTGTACCTGAACTTGTTCTTGATCGACAGGTACATATTTTCTTATCACCTCGAGAATCTCTTGTTGGAGCTGAGGTAAATAATCAGGTTGTTCACGTTTACCTCGTTCATGTGCGACGATGATTTGTAAACGTTCTTTAGCGATTGATGCAGTGTTCTTTTTGCTGCTTTTAAAGTAATCGAAAAAACTCATGCTGTTGTAGACCCCTTAAACATACGTTTAAAGAAGCCCTTTTTCTCTGTTTGCAAGAAGCGATGAGGCAGCTCGTTACCTAGCAGTCTCTCTACAGCATCCGAGTAGGCTTGTCCGGCATTGCTTTCTTGGTCGTGAATAACAGGAACCCCTTGGTTTGAAGAGGATAGTACTGCCTGAGACTCAGGTATAACGCCTAGTAGTTTCACGGCCAGAATATCTTTTACATCTTCTACATTAAGCATTTCGCCTCTATCGACTCGCTCTGGGTTATAGCGAGTTAGTAGCAGGTGCTCTTTGACGGGTTCTAGTCCTTGCTCGGCACGTCGAGATTTACTGTTCAGGATACCAAGGATTCGGTCAGAATCCCTGACTGAAGATACTTCAGGGTTTGTGACGATAATCGCTTCATCGGCAAAATACAGAGCCATCTGTGCGCCGTGTTCAATACCGGCAGGTGAGTCACAGATAATGAAGTCGAAAGTCTTGGCAAGTTCAGATAGAACTTTTTCAACACCATCTTCGGATAGGGCATCTTTATCACGAGTCTGAGACGCTGGCAGGATGTACAGATTTTCAACCTGCTTATCCTTGATAAGTGCTTGGTTAAGTGTCGCTTCGCCATTGATGACATTTACGAAATCGTAAACGACGCGTCGTTCACAGTTCATAATTAAGTCCAGATTTCGTAGACCTACATCAAAATCAATGACTACTGTTTTTTTGCCCTTAAGGGCCAGACCTGTTGATATGGACGCGCTAGTGGTGGTTTTACCTACGCCGCCTTTTCCAGAAGTTATGACAATCGTCTTAGCCAATTTTATATCCCGTCTTACTAATTGTGTGTCGTTAAAAGGTTACGGTACAGCTTTGTTATTTGTATTCGGAAGTCCTTTGTAAGTGCTGTAATCCAGATCCGTTTTCGTTATATTTCAAGTTCTTTAAAGCTTAGTGTCTCGTTGCTTAAATAGACTTGAGTTGGTTTTTTTAGTGCTGCTTTATCGATATCTTCGCTGATTTTGTATTGCCCGGCAACAGAAACCAGTTCTGCTTCAAGGCTGTGGCAGAAAATTCGAGCATTCGTATTGCCCTTTACCCCTGCTAAGGCGCGACCGCGCAGTGCGCCATATACGTGAATATTACCATCAGCCAAGATCTCTGCACCGGCGCTAACCGGCGCAAGTATGATCAAATCTCCATCGGCAGCATAAACTTGCTGGCCTGAACGGATAGGGGTGTGAATGATTTTGCTTTGCTGAGGTGCTTGTTGAACGACAGTTTTAACCACTTCGACTGTTTCAACTTCTGTATGTACGACCTCTTTTACCTTAGCCTCTGGCTTTTCTGGTGCTGGCTCTGCCTGTCTTTCTTTCTGTTTTGCCAGTAGCCCTAAGCCTGCCTCTTTTGCAGCTTGCTGGTGCTTCTCTAAACCGCCCCTAACTGCCACTGCTTTAATCGAAAACTCACGACATTGGTTGATCAGTTTGTCAAAAGGAACACTGTCTTCTTCAGTAAGCTGTTCGATGTCAATGATGACAGGGAGGTTCTCGAAAAAGCCAGGGGCTTGTGTTGTCTTTGCTGAAAGCTCTTGCTGAATTTGAGCTTCGTCATAGTAGGCCAATTCCAGAACGGTCATCGGCAGTAAAGAGCCTTTAAGCTTTAGGCAGTTGCCAGATGAGCGAGTGGTAGAAGCGGTAGATTCAGGTGTCGCCTGATCGTTAGAGTTGGAGCTGACTGTGGCGCTAGACGTCATTGAGTTACCTGAGCTTGGTTTCTGTGCAATCAGGCCCGATTGTAAGCCAGTTGAGTCACGCACAGATACTTAAATTACAGTTATTGTTTGTGTCATGCCGCAGTTCGAATTAGAGTGCGGTTGATATAG
>NZ_LWGJ01001043.1:0-7602 GCF_001635845.1 Oleiphilus sp. HI0132
AATCAAACCAGGAGTCACCTTGCACTACAACATTAGGGTATCGACGACGATATAAACTTTTCGCAACCGTTACAAAACTTGGTCCTGAGCCAGCAAGGAAATGCGCCCCTCTGTAACTATCCATGTTTTTTACTTCCCGCTAATACACAGTCTCTTTATGGAATAGCTATTTTGTCATAGTCAAAGGTAGAAGCTTTAGCTTTTTCAGTGGCCTTATCTTTGGCGGGGGCGCTAGTAGAAGGAATTGGCATAAGTACACGCGGCTTCTGTATCTTAATTTCTTCCAAGCCATCAAAGCCACTTGCCGTAGCGTTTGCTCCTTGGGCGCTATTGCTTGGCGCGCTTAGCGTGTTGCTTAACGCTGGTTTAGAAGCAGTAGGGTTACTAGCTGGACCTATCGGCGCCATAAGGCTAGCAAGTTTATCTTCGAGTAAGCTATAGTCGCTTTTAACAGTGGTAAGTTCTTCCGTCAAAGATGTCTTCGAAGCGCTTAACTGTGAAATCTGTGTTTGTAGCGAAGTAATCCGCTGCTCCTTAGACTCTAGCTCCTGATTGAGTTTATCGTTGTTCGATGCAAGATAATCAATCTCTGAGCGTGTCTCTTTTTGACGTTTTACAACCGCAAGATAAGCGCCTTTTCTATCTTTTAACTTCTTATTTAATACCTTGATTTCATCGCTTAATCTTGAATTTTCTCCGGCCAGCACTTCGCTATTGCTTGCGCCACTCAACAAAGACGCCCTAACCTGACTCAAGGATGCTGCTAGGGCCTCGTTTTCCTCTTTAAGCAAAGCGAGTTGTGAATTCAGGTTGTCGATAATATCCTGATTGACCGCAAGCGCACCCTCCGACTCCTGTATTTTTTCCTGCTGAGCCTGGTTTTCTCTCGTCAAACGCTCGTGCTCAGCTTTGGTTTCAGCAAGAGATTGTCCAGACGTAGACATTTTGGCTTGCTGATTTTTAAGCTGAAGTTCGAGCTTACCTATTTCTTGCTTAGATAAGACGCTGTCCAGGAGTGCAGTTTGACCCTGGTGATAAAAATAAAATGCTGAGAGCCCGAAAGCCAAGGCCATGATAAGAGTGACTATCCACGTACCGTTAAGCAGGCTATTGCGCTTGCGCAGATCATTTATCCACTGCTGCGCATATTGGTCAGCGTTATTCAAGGAATTGTCATGTGTCGTCATAAAACGTTATCTCAAGAAAAATAGATTTTTTGTAAGATATTATAATAGTTTGCGTTACACTAGCGCATGCCGCGCACGAGGCTCTATTGTTATTTTTTAAAGGGTAAAAAGTCGACATGAGTGATCTATATCTAAAGCTTGCGAACTCTCAGTATACACAGCCAATCATCCAAGCTTTGAACTTGCCCAAACCTCTTAATCTTGCTCGTAGCGAACATGAAAGCTTATATAATATTAGCGGTAAAATCCTGCTTGCCGCGACTAAGCATAATTTTGCGACTAATAGTGTATTTAAGGCTCTCGACTCCGACAACATTACCCTGTTTAGTGCACGCTCTAATACCGAGACACTAAACTTATCGGCCGCACCTACGAGTTATAAAGCTAAATGTACAGAAATTCAGATCGACAACCTTGAAGATCAAAAGTTTAAAGCTTTAGTTTTTGATGCGACGGGAATAAAAACAAGCCAAGAACTGAAGCAATTGTACAGCGTCTTTACTCGTTCCGTTAAGAAAATTAGTATTAATGGACGCTTTGTCATTATTGGGCAATCACCTTCGCAACTTGAATCACCGGAAAGCGCTTCTTTGCAAGGCTCCTTAATAGGGTTTGCAAAATCGCTAGCTAAAGAGTGTGGTAAAAAAGGGATCACCAGCAATGTTATTTACCTGGAAAAAGGCGCTCAGAAATATCTAGACAGCTCTCTCAGGTTTTTCCTTTCGCCCAAGTCAGCCTACATAAGCGGACAATCTATTCAGCTTTGCAACAAAGCAACCAAGCAGAAAAGAACAGACCAGGCTAAGCCACTACTCGGCAAAACTGCTCTTGTAACTGGAGCTGCTCAGGGGATTGGCTATCACACCGCAAAAACATTAGCGCGCGATGGTGCAACAGTCGTCTGCCTGGATATACCTGCCAATGAAAGTGCTACACAAGCTCTCGCTAAAGAGATTTCTGGACACAGTGTTGCATTGGATTTAAGCGCAGAAAGCTCGGTCGACTCTATATGCAATACTATTGGTGCGCAACTCGGCGTAATAGATATCATTGTTCATAACGCTGGCATTACTCGCGACAAGACTATTGCTAACATGCCAGAGCACTTTTGGGATCAAGTGATAAACATCAACTTGTCCAGGGTGCTGGATATCAATCGTGCGCTAATAGAAAAGAAGCTACTTGCTAACAATGCACGCATCATCTGTATATCTTCTATTTCCGGGATTGCAGGTAACTTCGGACAAAGTAATTACGCCTGCTCTAAAGCCGGAATAGCCTCTTATGTTGAAGCGATGAGCCAACACACCGCCGACCAGGGCCTTCAGGGGCTAACTATTAACGCCATTGCACCTGGCTTTATAGAAACTGATATGACCCAGCGAATCCCTTTATTGACTCGTGAACTAGGGCGACGTATGAATGCATTATCACAGGGTGGCTTGCCGCTAGATATCGCAGAGGGAGTGAGCTTTTTCAGCCGCCCCGATGCTAATGCGCTTAACGGAAATGTACTTCGTATATGCGGTTTGAGTTTACTAGGTAAGTAAATGTAATAATGGAATGGAATGCGATGACCATCTTGCAGCAAGAATGCCATCGCTTTAAGTTTACTTATCACCAGCTATCAAAAGAACCAGCTGAGGGTCAATTCTCGTACCATACCAATTAACACGCCAATCAAGGTGCGGACCTGTAGAACGACCTCCAGCCCCTACTTTGGCAATTTCCTGGCCTGCCACAATATCTTCACCTTCTTTTACGACAACTTCACTTAGATGAATAAAGGTTGAAGATAGTCCATAACCATGGTCAACAATTAAAGTGCCACCGGAGTAAAACATGTCTTCATGGACCAGCGTAACTTTACCGCTAGCAGGAGCATAAACTGGCGCCCCAACTGGCCCAGCATAATCAACACCATAATGTGGGCGCTTTGGTGTACCGTTGTAAATCCGTTGACTACCGTAGACACCAGTAATAGGCGCCCTCATAGGTGCCGTAAAGTCATCCAAAAAGTAAAGCAAGCTGGAATCAGTTTTACGAGCATTTTTAACCAGCGCCGTTTCGCGTTTTATACGGGCTAGTTTATCCTTACTGGGTGTCACGGTTTTTTGAGGAACACCTTTAATACTTTGAGTCGGATAAGTCCTTTGCTTCACATCAATAATTAGAGAATGACGTTCACCATTAGGAGCGCTGAATGTTAATTTGTGCTCCGGCGCAGCATCGCGACCAAAGCCAATAATAAAATCCCCTTCTCGCGTAAGCCGAATTTCGCGTTCATTCAGTTTTACGTCGTACGAAGGCTTAACATTACCTTTTAACAAACCGCCCTGTGCAAATACCCCCTCAAGCACCACGTCGTCGGTCATTAGCTTTTCTGAGAGCAAGTCATCCGCAAAGACATTAGCACAAGTCACTATAAGGAGTGTAAAACCTGTTCGCTTTAGTCGCTTAAGCGTTTTTCTCATGAGCACCCTTTTCTTCGCTATCTTTACTCTCTTCTTTCTCACGTAAGCTGGCCATCTTCTCGTGCACTTTGCCGAAGATGCTGCCATCCTCGTACATACCGTCTTTAAGCGTTCCCGTCTTTAAACCCGTTAGCAATTCCAATGCTTCATTAACATGCGTTACTGCATAGATATTAAAGCGCTTTTTCTTAACGGCATTAATCACCTTCTGGCTTAACATAAGATTGGCAATATTGCTTTTAGGGATAATAACCGCTTGCTTCTGATCACTGCCGATTAACTCACAAGCATCGAGAAAGCCTTCTATTTTCTCATTTGCGCCACCAATTGGCTGAACTTCACCAAACTGATTCACTGAGCCGGTCACTGCGAAGTGCTGAAGAATTGGCACATCAGCAAGTGAAGAAATTAAGGCGCAGAACTCGGCCATCGACGCGCTATCGCCATCAACCTCACCGTAAGACTGTTCAAAAGCAATACTTGCAGATAGAGGCATCAGATCATCTTTTGCAAATAAGGATGACAAATAAGACGATAGGATCAAAATCCCCTTAGTATGGATATTGCCGCCCAACTTGGCATGATGCTCGATATCTGTGATATCACCATCACCAAAATAACAATTTGCAGTAACACGGTTTGGCATTCCGAACTCCGAACCCGCCGTGGAGTACACTGACAGTGCATTGATCTGCCCAACAACCGAACCGCTAACGGATAGCAAAGTAGAGCCATCTCTTATCGTATCAAACAGTTGATCTTTGATTCGCCCATTGCGGTGTTCGGCACTTTCTAAAGCGCGCTCTACGTGAGACTGTCTGATCATTGTTGAACGTTGCTCACGCGCCCAGTAGTTTGACTCTCGCAGCAAATTAGATATTTCAGAGGCGTGAAGTGACAACTTATTCTGATTTTCAGCCTGGCGGGAGCTAAACTCAATTACCCGAGCCACCGCTTTCTTGTCACAGTGAAGAAAGCCTTTTTCGTGTACGAGACTAGAAATGAATTTTGCGTAAAGCATCTGTGATTCAGGCGTACGATTCATTTCGTTTTCGAAGTCCGCTGTCACTTTAAACAGTTCTTCAAACTCAGGGTCGTAATTCTGAAGCAATAGATAAGTTTCGAGGTCACCAAAGAGAATAATCTTAACATCTAATGGAATCGGTTCCGGTTCCAAAGAAATCGTTCCAGACAAAGTCACTTCTCTTTCCAGGGAATTGATTTGCAGTTCCTTGGAACGCAGGGCTCGCTTGATCCCGTCCCACACAAAAGGTTGTTCAAGCACCTTCGCCGCATCAATCAACAGGTAGCCACCGTTGGCACGATGTAAGCAACCCGAGCGAATTAAGGAGTAGTCGGTAAACACCGTGCCTTTGTAGGTCACATGCTCCACATAACCAAACATCGTGTGATAGTTTGGGTTTTCTTCAACGATAACAGGCTCTTTAGAGTCCTTGTGCTGAACCAGTACATTAACCTGATATCTACGAGGTAGTTTCTTCTCAAGCGTTGCATTGGACATAGCGCCCTGCTCTTCGCTGTCTTCGAGAAAAATATCTAAGTTATTGACGATATCATTTTGTATATCATTCAAATAATCAATTACTAAAGAGTGCTTATGATATTTGTGAGCAAGTGACTCAACCAGGTGCTGTGTAACGCCCAGTACAACCTCTTCATTGAGCGCTTGCTGCTTATCTACAAACTCCTGTTCCCAGTTTGCTATTTTTCTAATCACCCCTCTTAGCTTTAATTCAAGCTTAGTGATTACATCATCAAACTGATCTTTCTCATCTTCCGCAAGTGCTTCAAAGCTTTCGACTGTATGTACATCTTCACCATTCATTGCAGTGAGACGGTATCCACCAGGGGTTGTCAAAGATAGCTTTACCTTTTTTCGCTTCGCTTGCTTAGCGACTTTCTCTAATGCCGCTTCTTGCTTTTCAGCGTATTCTAGCTTGAGTGCTTCTGAGCGCTGAAAGTACTGATCATTCTCGAAAGCCTGAGGAATGCCTTTGACCAAACGGGTCATAAGCTTTTCGACATCCTTTTTTAAATTAGCGCCCATGCCAACCGGTAACTTAAGTACTTTGGGTGATCTAGGCTCATCGAAGTTAGCAACGTAGCACCAATCGTATAACTCTCTATTTTCTTTACGGTGATGATCTAGAAAACGCAAGATCATCGTACGCTTGCCCAAGCCATTGCGGCCAATTGCATACACATTGTAACCAGAGTCAGGCATTGACATCGCAAAGCGGACAGCTTCCTGTGCACGGTCCTGACCTACAAATTCATTTAATGGCGGCAGAGCTTTAGTACTGGAAAAGCCCAAGTCAGCATCATCACATGTTTTGTATAATTGTTTCGTAGATAGCGGTTTCAATGTGAGCCCTTAAATATTATGAAAATGATTACATGCAAAGCATTAGTTCAAAGTATCTAAACGATATTAACAAAACAGACTGGCTTAACAAGACTAATTTTTACCAACAATTTAACCTATATTCATTTACTATAAGAACAGCTGTCAGTTGAAAGTTGATTTGTTGGGTGTTTAGCGTTTAATATCCCTCTCCTGATTCGACCTAACCCCATACCATTTTATACCTATGCATAAAATTAAACTCATAAATTGGGCAGAGCGCCGCATTAAAAGACGCCATAAAGCGCCTGATTTACGAATATCAATACAACCTGTCGGCTTAAGAAAATTCTTCAGCTCCTCACAGGAAGTTAAATGCCTCGATATCAATCGCTATGGTATGGCGATCAGGTCGCGTCGTCCCTTTAAGGCCAAAGAACGCATTCTAATTAACTTTAGAGGTAAGTATATTTCACTTTCCAAGGTTGGGGGCATCGTCACCGAGTGTGTGAAAGTTCGGCATTTTTACCGAATCAGTGTTGTTTTCAGCTACGCAAAAGACAGCAAAGAATACTGCCGCAAGACAGATAATGATCTTTCAAGAATTGAAAGCCTTTATAACCAGCAAACAAAAGAAGCCGGTTAACTCTTCTCAAGCACTTCCAATCGAGTGTTTATCACGATAGGCACGCGGTGATAAGCCCATCCAGGTTTTAAACGCTCTAGAAAATACCGAGGCTTCATCAAAGCCTAATTCCAACCCTATCTCGCTTATTGATCGATTACTATCATTTAGCAGGCTTAGCGCTTTTTCACATCGTAGTTTTTGCTTAATTTGTTGGTAGCTAGTGTTTTCTTTTTCCAAGACACGCCTTAAATTTCTTGGGCTCATATTGAGTTCACTGGCCAAATCATCAAGCTTCTTAAACTGCATCGTATCATCAACAATCATATTCATTACTTGAGTACTAAAACTTCGTTGAAAGTCCGGCTTTGACAGCAAATCGGTTGGCGAATTTTGTAAAAAAGTATTCAACTCTTTCTGGCCCTGTTTAATAGGCAAATCCATAAGAGCTGATTCGAAGACTAGTGCGTTTTGCGTTTCACCAAACCTACAGTGACAAGGAAAGAGCAAACTATACTCCGCAACATGCGGTGGACTCTGGTAACTCAAGCTAACATATTTTAAAGGTAATCGTTCAGTAACAAGCCAGCTTGCAAAGCGATGCCAAACCAATAAAAAAAACTCTACGAGGAAATTGGCAGTATCCAACTCGGGCCGTACAGGCTGAAAAATAAGACGAGCTCCCTCCGTAGTATTTTCAAGTTGCAGCACGATATCGTTTCTAAAGGTACTGTAGAGCAAGCTTGCCCGCCTTATGCTTTCACCAATAGTTTGCTCCCTTATCATTTGTTTAGCTACGATGGCAAAAACACCTTGTTTACAGGGCTGATCGGTAAAGCCCATGAACTCATCATCCATTAGTCGCCAGAAAGAGTTGAATACTTTTTTACAAAATTCGCCAACCGATTTGCTGTCAAAGCCGGACTTTCAACGAAGTTTTAGTACTCAAGT
>NZ_LWGJ01001044.1:0-8262 GCF_001635845.1 Oleiphilus sp. HI0132
GAGGCGACTTGAATCACCTCAACCTGACAGCCTGCTCGGGCAGTAATATCCTGTTGATTTCGTTTCAAGACATTAATCACGCCACTAGCGACGGTACCTAGACCACATATTCCAATCTTAACGGAGCTCAAGATATATTCCTCACGATCACGAATTCATTCTGACTTAAAGCAAAGCAACGACTAAATAGCTGCTACCCTGTAGCCTTAAAATATTTTGGCGGATAGTATACCTTTTCATCAAAGAAAAAGAATGGCACCACAACTTATTTTGAGACCCGCATATTTTTTACTAGCAGATCATTTCTTCACAGCTATACTTCTGAAAACTTAAATAAACAAGAATCAAATCCATGACTAAATACTTAACCGGCATCTGCTTTATTATCTTCAGCACCTTACTTTCTTCATGTGGTGGCGCCTTTAGCGGCTATAGTGACGCGGAACTTAGAAAAGCTTATCGTGACTGTGACTACAACAAACTTTCTCCAGCCGGAGCTCAGCGCTGCAACAACATCAAAAAAGAATGCGACTCACGCAGAAAAGACAAGGGGTTTAGGTGTTAAATTCGACAGCGATAAAAAAAGGCCCGATGAGGGCCTTTTTTTATTAGCTAGCAACTATAGAACACCAAGCGCTTTCCCAAGTTTTTGGGCATTTAAATAACCTGGAATTAAACGACCACTTTCTAAAACAATTGCCGGCGTGCCACTTATTCCCATTGCCTGCCCTAACATATACTGGTCCTGTACAGGGTTGGCGCAAGTCTTTTCGGGAATTGACTTACCATTCTTAGCATCAGTCATCGCTTCGAGCTTATCTTCAGCACACCATGCTGATACGTATTTACCATATGAGTCACTCCCAACACCTGCACGCGGATATGCCAGATAACTAACCTCTATCCCCATATCATTCAAAGCTGGAATTTCTCTATGAAGCTTACGGCAATAACCACAATCAATATCAGTAAATACTGCTATACGAGCCTTGGTTTCACCCTTTGCAGGAAATACAATTTTATCCTTACCCTGAACTGAAGAAATTTGCTCAATTCTGGCGGTCTCGCGACGCTTTTCAGTCAGGTTTTCAATTCGCCCTGTCTTCGTTGCATACAGATCACCGGTTAGAAAGAACTTACCATCAGAACTGACAAATAAAGCTTCACCTGAGTAGGTTGTAACCCGGTACATACCAACAATCTCACTCATCTCGACCGAGCTCAATTTCAAACCCGGCATTGCCTCGGATAAGCTTTTTCGAACCTGAGCCTCATCAGCATTCGCCGTGAGCGAAAACAGCAGACTTAGACAGATAATATACCGAACTAAACGCATACAAACCTCTATAATTAAAACCTATGTAAGGCTTGGCAAAAAACCAAGCCGTTTTTTAATTGAACATTATTTGTATGACAAGCTAAACGGAATTAAGTTCATCTACAAGAACTTATCGTTAACATTTTGTTATGTAGTACTAGGCTCTAGGATGAAAATCTTGATGTAAATCGTATAAGCGCTGTTTAGCTATATGAGTGTAAATCTGAGTTGTTGACAAATTTCCATGCCCCAGTAATAGCTGTACAACACGCAAGTCTGCACCATGATTCAAGAGATGAGTTGCGAAAGCATGTCTTAAGGTATGAGGTGATAATTTTTTGTTAATACCGGACTCAATCGCATACTTTTTAATTCGATGCCAGAATGTTTGCCTTGTCATTTGCTGTGATCGAGAACTTGGGAAGATGACGTGACACCCAGATGAGCCCGCTAGCTCTGGCCTGGCTTTCGACAAGTATTCGTCCAGCCAATCCAAGGTCGGCTCCCCCACAGGAACCAAACGCTCCTTACCACCCTTTCCAAATAAACGAATTAAGCCTTGCTGGACATTTAGTTGCTCAAAATTCAGGGATACCAATTCTGACACCCTTAGGCCGGAGCCATACATAACCTCTAACATTGCCCTATCACGCAAGCCAAGCACCTCAGAAACGTCCGGAGCCGCCAATAACTTCTCAACCTCTGCTTCAGTAAGAGAACTGGGCAGCATACGCGGCAACTTGGGGTTATCTATATTGAGTGTTGGGTCTATGGCGATTATGTTTTCGCGCACTAGAAAGCGGTAGAAGCGCCTTAAACAGGATAATAAGCGTGAACTGGACGAAGACTTAAGCCCTCTTTCCAAGCAGTCCGATAGATAATCATAGATATCACTTTCGCCAGCCTGATGTAGCTCTAAAGTGCGCTTTTTATGGAGCCACGAAGCAAATTGCTTTAAATCGGATCGGTAAGCAGACAAGCTATTGTCACTTAGCCCATTCTCTAGCCACAAAGTGTCAAGAAAACGCTCTGTATACGTCATCACCCATTCACCACCAAGGAGAAAGCAAAAAAGGCAAGCGCCCTAAAGCCACTTGCCTTTTTTAAAAGATAAATTAAGCAGTATTAAAACTTAGCTCAACTTCTCTTTAATTCGAGCAGCCTTACCACTTAGCTCACGCAAGTAGTACAACTTAGCCTGACGAACATCACCACGACGCTTAACTTCGATGCTATCAACCTGCTTACTGAAAGTCTGGAATGTTCTCTCAACACCAACACCGTAAGAAATCTTACGAACCGTGAAAGAAGAGTTAAGACCACGGTTGCGCTTAGCGATAACAACACCTTCATAGGCCTGTAGACGCTCACGGTTACCTTCTTTAACTTTTACTTGAACAACGACTGTATCACCAGGGCCGAATTCTGGAATCTCTGCCGTCATTTGCTCAGCTTCTAAGGCGCTGATAATGTTATTCTTGCTGCTCATTTTACACTCCTAAAAATGATAAACCTAAAGCCTCAGGCCTACCGATTCACTTCTCTAATAAATTCTTGCAACAGAGTCTGCTGCTCGCTATCTAATTCTATTTTGTCCAGCAACTCTGGACGTCGCTGCCATGTTCGCCCCAAGGATTGTTTAAGGCGCCAGCGGCGAATTTTTTCATGATTACCCGACATCAAAACATCAGGAATCGGCTTACCCATAAAAACTTCTGGACGAGTATAGTGAGGACAATCCAACAAACCACTAGCAAACGAATCCTCGGTTGCCGACTCACTATGCCCCAATACCCCAGGTATTAACCTGGAAATGGTATCCAGCAATACCATTGAAGCAAGCTCACCACCACTCAATACGAAATCACCAATTGATATTTCTTCATCAATTTCAGCTTCGATTAAGCGCTCGTCAACTCCCTCATATCGACCACAGACGCAAATCAATCCGTCATATTCAGCCAGTTCCACAGCTTTCTTATGGTCTAGGCGCTGTCCTTGAGGTGACAGGTATACAGTACGTAGTGATACCACCTTCTCGGGCTGATCGTGCTTTAGGTCCTGCACCATCTTTGCCTTAGCGTCGTGAATAGCATCCTGCAAAGGCTGCACTTTCATCAACATTCCCGGGCCACCACCATAAGGTCTATCATCGACCGTACGGTGCTTATCATGGGTGAACTCTCGAGGATTCCAATAATCCAGAGCTATTAGCCCTTTCTTTACTGCCCGCCCAACGACACCATGATCTTCTAGAGAGCGAAACATTTCAGGAAAAAGCGTAACCAGTCCAAAATGCATACATTCACATCTCTAAGCCAGTCACACCACATTGACCAGCAAGTTTCTATCTTTGCACCACTTAAAGAACCAATCCCTTATGCCAGAACTGATTTACAGAACTGATTAAGTAGTGCCTATATAAAAACGCCCCGCAAGTACCGCAATCAGCGCTTTACAAACTAAAACTCCGGATCCCAATCAACTTCAATGGATCCTGCTTCCAGATCTACCGCCAAGACAACCTGATCTGGCAAGTAAGGAATTAATCGCTCCCTACCGTCCAAGCTATCCTTACACTTTTTTACTACCAAAACATCGTTAGATCCGGTTTCAATCAAATGATCAACACGACCAAGTAAAACCTTCTCTTCTACATCAGACCCTGAAGCAAATACTTTCAGACCTTGAAGCTGATGCCAGTAGTAATCACCGCTAGGCAGTTCCGGCAATTCTTCTCGAGGTACAGAAATCAACGAACCACAATACTGCTTAGCCTCATCGCGATCATGACACCCCTTTAACTGGGCGACCAGACCATTGCCATGAGCTTTGCAGCTAAGCACGGTTACCGATCCGTTCTTGCTGCCACCTTCGAGAGTCCAATTTTTATATTGGCAAATATTTTCTTTAGGCTGAGTATAGGAAAACACCTTCACCCAACCCTTAACACCGTATACCGAGGTAATCTTACCCATTACAGCTTTTTCTGTAGCTTTGCTCATGAGTAATTATTTCCAGCCGGTATCAATGTTAGCTTTCCAGACTACTTAAACGGCCTTACGCAGCTTTAGCAGACTCTTTCAAAAGTGTCTTAACTCGGTCAGAAGTCTGAGCACCTTTATCTAACCAGTGCTGAACACGGTCAGAATCAACTCTTAAACGTTCTTCCTGGCCACGTGCCAAAGGATTGAAAAAACCAACACGTTCCAAATAACGACCATCACGTGAAGAACGGCTGTCTGTAACTGTTAGATGATAAAATGGGCGCTTCTTAGAGCCACCACGAGATAAACGGATAGTAACCATTCGTTGTAAATCCTGATTCCAGTTAAAAAATTCCCACACCACACCCGCAAAGCAGGATGACGGCGCTCGAAAGGGCGCATATTCTAGAGCATTACTCTAGAATTGAAAACACTAATTTCTGTTTTTTTACAATATCGCAATAATTCAGAGCGCCCTGCTGCGATTTCCAGTTTTTCTTAACACTTAAAACGGTCCACCGCCGCCTGGAGGCATCATTCCTTTCATCCCCCTCATCATCGACGCCATACCGCCTTTAGAAGAAAATTTCTTCATCATCTTTTGCATTTGCTTGTGCTGCTTTAACAGACGATTAATATCTTGAATCTGCGTACCTGAACCTGCCGCTATACGACGTTTTCTAGAATTGTTAACAGTATCAGGGAAGCGACGTTCTTTGGGCGTCATCGAGGATATAATCGCTTCCATCTGCCCTAAAGACTTATCATTAACTTGCTGTTGTGCAGCCTCTGCCATCTGCCCCATACCCGGCAACTTATCCAGCAAATTACCAACACCACCCATGTTTTTCATTTGTTGCAACTGGTCGCGAAAATCTTCTAAATCAAAGGATTTACCCTTTTTGATCTTTTTAGTAAGTTTTTCAGCTTTCTTCTTATCAAGATTACGCTCAGCCTCTTCAATCAGAGTCAGAACATCACCCATCCCCAAAATTCGAGAAGCCAAACGATCCGGATAAAACGGCTCTAATGCATCGACTTTTTCACCCATCCCCATAAACTTGATAGGCTTGCCGGTAATATGGCGCACAGACAATGCCGCACCACCACGGGAGTCGCCATCAGCTTTTGTCAGAATAACACCCGTCAATGGCAGAGCCTCATCAAAGGCCTTCGCAGTATTTGCTGCATCCTGCCCCGTCATAGAGTCAACAACGAATAAGGTTTCTACCGGAGTAATCGCCTGATGCAACTCTTTAATCTCAAGCATCATTTCATCATCTATAGCCAATCGACCCGCTGTATCGACAATCAAGACATCGCAAAAGGTTTTCTTGGCTTCAGATATCGCTGCATTAGCAATATCGATTGGTTTCTGATCAGTGGTGCTCGGGAAGAAGTTCGCTCCCACCTCTCCAGCCAATGTTTCAAGCTGCTTGATCGCCGCAGGACGATAAACATCCGCACTCACAACCATTACCTTTTTCTTTTCCCGCTCAGACAAGTGACGAGCCAGCTTGGCAACAGAGGTAGTCTTACCCGCACCCTGTAAACCCGCCATCAAAACAACAGCCGGAGGTTGGGCATTTAAACTCAAGCCTTCTGACTGAGCCCCCATCATTTCAACCAGCTCAGCATTCACTATCTTAATAAATGCCTGACCGGGCGATAAGCTACGCATGACTTCATAACCAATCGCGCGCTTTCTAACCTGCCCAATAAATTGTTTAACGACTGGCAAAGCCACATCAGCCTCAAGCAATGCCATTCGAACCTCTCTCAAAGTTCCTTTAATATTATCTTCAGTTAAGCGGGCTTTGCCGGTAACTTTTTTAAGACTCTCTGATAAGCGATCGCTCAGATTTTCAAACATGTTTAATCTCTATATTATTGCTATGTAATTGCAAACGGCGCATTATAACCATTTAACAGCCATAAGTTGAACATCAAGCTAAATAATGAATATCTTTGTACTCAGTTTTTTGTCGGTCGGACTGTATTTCACAGGGACAATCTATCAAACCCTCGTGTATCTCAGAAAAATTAATGCCAAGCACTTCATCTCCCTTTTAATCGGAGCCAGTGCGGCAAGCTTGCAGCTAATAGTTACTTTAGAGCAAACCTTCCGTGACAACTACGCCGCCTTTAGCTTCTCAAACTCAGCATCACTTATCGCCTGCGTTATTGTTATCGGGCTTTTATTGGCATCCAGCAGAAAACCACTCCAAGCAATTTTTCTTGCCGTTTACCCTTGCGCTGCACTTAGCGTAATCACCCTACTCGCCTTTAACGACAGCAGCCAATCATTCTCACCACAAAGCAGCGGCATCTTTATACACGTTATATTATCACTCATTGCCTACAGCGTCTTTTCGATTGCCGCCGTACAAGCATTACTTGTTCATATGCAGAACAACAACCTAAAGAAGCGAAACCACACTATACTAATGCGCAATTTGCCGCCACTCCTGACCATGGAGAACTTACTGTTTGAAATGCTATGGAGCGGCACTATCCTGCTTGCTCTTGCCATTCTCGCCGGTTTCATTTTTGTCGATGACCTATTCGCTCAACACTTGGCACACAAAACCGTTTTATCAATTCTTGCTCTGCTCACATTCTCTGCACTACTCGCAGGCAGAAAAATTTATGGCTGGAGAGGAATCACAGCCAGCAAATGGACACTTTGGGGCTTTAGCCTTCTAATGCTAGGTTTTTTCGGTAGCAAGCTAGTTCTTGAAACAATAAGCAAATAACCCGACAACCTTCATATAAACGGTAAACAACATTGAACGACGCCTCTATACCTTCTCTATTACTATTTCTGCTTTTTCTAATCATTTTATCTGGTTTTTTCTCTAGCTCAGAAACTGGCATGCTGTCGCTCAATCGCTACAGACTTAAACACCTAAAGAAAAATGGCCATAAAGGCGCGGAGAAAGCCAGCAATCTACTAGATCGAACCGATCAATTAATTAGCGTCATCCTAATTGGAAACAACTTTGTAAACATACTAGCCTCGTCAATAGCAACGGTCATTGCCATTCGACTATGGGGTGACGCAGGCATCGCAATTGCAACCGCAATCTTGACGCTAGTTATACTAATTTTTGCTGAGATAACACCTAAAACCATTGCAGCCTACCACCCGGAAAAGGTTGCCTTTCCCGCCGCACACATACTAAAACCTCTACTAAAGCTACTCTACCCAGCTGTCTGGTCAGTTAACCTTGTTACTAACTTCCTATTAACAAAACTCGGCTTTAGTACAAACGGAGAAGAAGAAAACCACCTAAGCCGAGAAGAACTGAGAACACTTGTTAATGAATCTAGCACCTTGATCCCACGCAAACACCAGGAAATGCTACTGGGGATTCTAGACCTAGAGAAAGTCACCGTTAACGACATCATGATTCCCAGAAACGAGATTGTTGGCATCGATATAGACGATGACCTGGATGATATTTTTCAGCAACTAAAAACCACCCAACACACACGCCTCCCCGTATACAAGGGCGATATAAACAACATCATTGGCATCCTACACCTTCGCAGCATGACTCGCGTACTTTCAAATGACGAACCGAACAAAGCCATGCTACTTCAAGCTTGCAGAGAACCTTACTTCACTCCTGAGAGTACTACACTCAACACCCAGCTAATACACTTCCAGCGGGAGAAACGTCGAATTGCCATTGTAGTTGATGAGTATGGCGACGCTCTCGGCATTGCCACAATGGAAGATATTCTGGAGGAAATTGTTGGGGAGTTCACTACTGATTACTCTTCAAGCAGCAGCCAAGACATCACACCTCAAGAAGATGGTTCATTTCTCATCGATGGCACAGCCACGATTCGAAATATTAACAAAACACTTGGCTGGAACCTACCTGTCAACGGTCCGAAGACACTTAACGGCTTGATAACGGAAACTCTCGAAACCATACCTGACACCCC
>NZ_LWGJ01001045.1:0-5734 GCF_001635845.1 Oleiphilus sp. HI0132
GGGATTCACGGCGGCAAAACTATTTCAGGAGTATCCGCTAAACCACTACCGAAGTTAGTCATTGTCGTTAGAGATAATTTTAGACTTAAAGTGCAGGATTTATTACGTCATTTGTTTGATGGTGCGGATGATGCGCTGTTTGAAATGGCCGACAAAGCGGGCACTAATGGTGACCAAGCGTTGTATTTCGATGCGATGAGAGAGCTTCGTTTACAGAAGCGCCATATCGCAAATGCCGTTGTAAAGCAGTTGTTGACTAATTTCAATTCGCTTACCAGTGGTCCACAGGTGAACGGCCCGTCTGGTGACTCGATAGATTCATTGGATCTTATTGATAAGGATGAACTTGAGGTTAATGTCGCAGTCGATGCGATGGTGTCGAGGCTTAATCAAGGTATTGGCACGGTGCTCGAGGAGCTTAGTGCTCGGGTTTCCTTTATACTTGATGAGAGTGAAGTATTTTCTAAAGACTTTCCCGCGTCCCCGCATAAGCTATGTGATGCCTTTGCAAAAGCATGTGACTGTCTCGATTTTGGCATCCGAGCAAAGCTTATCGTGCTTAAACTATTTGAACGCTATGTACTGTCGAAAATGGCGGCAGTATATAAAGATTGCAATCAGCAGTTAAGGCAGTCAGGTGTACTTCCCGCATTAACGATCGGTATTGGCAAAACAGCGCGTACAAATAGCAGCAAGGCTGTTGAAATGCTCAATAATGTGTCAAAGACGGATACGATTAAATCAAATGGTCAGCTCGAGAATGCTACGCCTGATATCAATGGCTTTGATTCTTCAAGTGTTCCAACGCTCGGTGAAAATCAGTACCTTTCTCAGGGTATAGCTTTCGGTGAGTTGCGCTCTCTTCTTCATTCAGGTCAGCCCGCAAGTTCAATCGATGCAGGTGTTGGTGGTATGTCTAATATCATTCCGCAAACAAATATTATTCAGCAATTATCGGCGCAGCAAAATCGGTTCTCGGGACAGATTTCAGGTGATCAATTAGGTGGATATCAGCGTGTTGATTTTCGTAGTTTGTTATCAAGCTCGAGCGAATCTTCTGAGGGAGGGGCAATTTCCTCAGTGGACTCCGATGTCATTTCCCTAGTTTCAATGTTGTTCGATTTTATTCTTGATGATCGTCAGCTTCAGCCCGTTATGAAAGCGTTAATTGCAAGGCTTCAAATTCCTATACTTAAAGTAGCGATGCTAGATAGAAGCTTTTTTGATCGTGGCGGGCATCCTGCTAGAAAACTTCTGAACGAAATAGCTGCTGCTGCACTTGGTTGGACCGAAACAAGCGGTAGTAAGTCAGATAGACTGAAGGGAAAAATCGAAGCTGTCGTTGATAAAGTGCTAAACGATTTCGATGACAATCTAGATATTTTCCAAAGCTTATTAGATGATTTCATTAAATTTATAGTGATTGAAGATAAGCGTGGTCAACTTGTTGAGCAGCGCACAAAAGATGCTGAGAAGGGAAAAGCAGCCAATGACCTAGCCAAGAAGGCGGTTGATAATGCTTTAAATGCAATTTTGGCTGATCAGCAAGCAAGAGCGCGTAATGTACCAGAATGTGCAGAAGCTTTTCTTTCAAAAGCGTGGAGTAGGGTGCTTAATTACACATACCTAAACGGTGGTGTCGACTCAGAGAGTTGGAAGGCTGAAATTGCCTTGGTTAAAGATTTGATTTGGACGGTGAGCCCAGACAAGGAGGAGCTTGATGTTCGAGGCAAGTTATTGAAAACGATTCCTCGTGTTATGAGGAAGTGTCGGGAGGGGCTCAATCGGATCATGTATGATCAGTTTGAGGCGAAAACCCTATTGGCCGATATCGAAGCTCAGCATGTTAATGTCTTGAATAACTTGCAAACATACGAAGAGTTTGCCAAGTCTGCAATGGACGATAACGCCATTGCTGAGTTGGTTCAGGATACGCTTGAAATTGAACAAGACTTTAACGATTTTAAGCAATCTAGCGTTGAAGCCGAAAAGCCGGTCAAGCCTGCGCCTAAAGCTGCCTCTAGAGAAACAAACTCCGACAGTAAACCTGTCTCACCCAGTGAGCAAGGCACCGGTGATAACGCAGAAACGGAATCAAGTGTCGAGCCTACGCGTGCCGAAACGGTTCTAGAAGAAGATTTGAGTGCTAGTGCGAGCGATTCCATTCTTGATGCATTTAGTAAGCAGGTGGAAAGAGCTAGCATTGGCACCTGGTTTGAGGTTTCAAAGGAAGGACGTCCTGAACGTTGTAAACTTGCTGCACACATTAAGGCTATTGATAAGTTTGTTTTCGTTAATCGATCCGGCATCAAAGTAATGGAGCAGGATAAAAGTGGTTTTGCATCCCTGCTAAGAAATGGAGAGCTTCAAGTTCTAAATGATGGTTTATTGTTTGATCGTGCCTTAGAATCGGTGATCGGGAGTTTACGCGGAGCTAACTAGGTATGAAAATTTGTAATGGTTGGTTGGCTGGTGCTCGGAAGTGCCCGTCACCCAATTATAATGAGCGCCCTCAAGCTGCGCCGATCAACTTACTAGTCGTTCATAATATATCATTGCCACCGAAGTCCTTCGGCAATAATTACATCGAGCTTTTTTTCCAAAACTGTTTGCCAGTTGGTGAGCATCCGTATTTCGAGACAATTCGCGATCTTCAGGTCTCGTCACACTTCCTCGTTAAACGCAACGGAGAAATAGTCCAGTTTGTTTCCTGTAATGACCGTGCCTGGCATGCCGGACAGTCAAGCTTTTGTGGTCAGGAAAACTGTAATGATTTCTCGATAGGCGTTGAGCTGGAAGGCGCTGATGACATACCGTATCAAGCGATTCAGTATTCGCAGCTTGCCGCTCTAACTAATGCAATTCAGGAAAGCTACCCTGAAATTACGAAAGAGCGTATAACGGGTCATGAACATATCGCTCCACAGCGGAAAACAGACCCAGGCCCTGCTTTCGATTGGACGCTGTATCGAAACTCTATAGAGAACCCCCTTGTTTAAATGCGCCGCTGTTTAAGGTGCTTAATGATAAAGCGGGCGGGCGAAAACATTGCTTTGTGTGTGTCATTTACCGGTGGGATGCCGCCGCATATTTCGTGAGCAATAAGTTCTGCGGCGACGGGGCTTGTTAATGCGCCTTTGGAGCCGTGTCCAACGTTGACGTAAAGACCTTGATAGTAGTGTCCATAAAGATGTTTGCAGCTGTTGGCGCCAACTCGAAGTTTGGCAAAGGTCTCTTTCATTTGTTCAAAATTTGGAGCGAGCCCAACGATTGGAAGGTAGTCAGGAGTGGTGCAACGAAGGCCGGCGTTACTTTTTACATCATAGTCATTCAGGCTTTTATCTTCAGTGTTCTTATCCGAAATCCATGATGGGTTCCAGTGCTGAATTGCTTCGAAGTTCTTTTCATTGTCTTCTGCATTAGTGCTTTCATTATTTGAGTCCAAATCAAAGGTCGCGCCAAAGTGGTGCCAACCAGAAACAGATGGGCATAGGTAGCCTTCTCCTGTTAACACACACTGCGTAGATTTGATTTCCTCGCTATTCTGCTTAGATCTTATCGATGTAACTTGCCCGCGCAAGGGCTTGGTTGGCAGGTGTGCTAATTGGGGAAAACTCTTGGTGTCATTAGAGTTTGCAATGACAAGATGCCTTGTGTGAAAAAGGCCTGAATTTGTTTCTATGGTCCAGCTTGAGTCTGTATTTTGGCTGATCTGCTTCGCTTCGCAGTTGTAAAATGGAGTGATGGTAGCCTGTGACTTAGCTGGCTTATCGCTAAGTAGTATTTTTGCGTAGACTTTAGGGTCAAGCCAGCCCGCATTCTCAAACCACAAGCCGCCACAGGAGTGTTTCAAGCCAGACTTTTCTGAGGATTCATCAGCGCATATTGGCCGTATAAAATTGGTTGGCAGTTTGGTGTTATTAGCAAAGCGGGTTTGCTTGGCCGCTTCCTTATCACTCCATGCTAGCTGCAGTAAACCGCAAGGGTGCCAGAATTCATTATCAAAGTTTGCCTGTAGCCGCGGGTAATAGCGTAAGCTGTAGGCAAGGCAATGCTCTACGAAGTTAAACGTTTTGTTTCTCTCACTGGGAAACTTTGCGTACATTACCAGTTGGCTCTGGCCGCTGGCACCAGAAACAGGTGCTGGGCGAGTATCTATTATCGCAACATCCAGCCCGCGTTGATACAGCGCTGAAGCAGTGCTGATACCCGCTAAACCGGCCCCAATAATAACGGTATCGAAAGACTTGGACACGTCTTTATCTAAGGCGGCAGCCGTAGAGTTCTTAACGGAATTCTTTATCAGTGTTTGTGGGTAGGCCCAATTTGTTTTGCTTAAAGGTAAGTGACCGGTAGAACTGAGGTCTTGTTTTGTAATAGAGCCAAGAAGCATCTCTCGTTTTTTGCCAAAGCCTTTCTGGCGCTTAACACTGAAACCTGCCGATTCTAGCCCTCGTCTTACAGCTGACGCAGCGGCGAAGGTGGAAAAAGTGGCTCCGTCAGATGATAGTCTGGCAACTTCTTTAAAAAGAGCAGGTGACCACATTTCCGGGTTCTTATTAGGGGAAAAACCGTCCAGGTACCAGCAATCTGCCATAAAACGGTATTCATCCAGGGACTCATAAATATCCCCAAAAACCAGTGTGAGGATGACTCGGCCACACTCGAACTTCAGTGTGTGGTGTCCTTTTATAGTGAAAGGATAGTCGTCGCATAGTTGGGAAGATAAATCTGCAAGCTCAGGCCATTTACTCAAAGAGTTTCTAAGATCTGATAGAGATAGTGGGTGTTTTTCGAATGAGATGTAGTGAAAGTCACGACGGCCTTTTTCTTCACAGGCCAGCCATTGTCGCCAGCTTAAGAGAAAGTTTAGCCCGGTACCAAATCCTGCTTCAGCGACGATAAAGGGTTTTAGTGCGAGGCTTTCACCTATTAGTCTAGATGCGAGTTGATTGGCTTCAATGAAAACATATTGGCTCTCTTTAAGGCCATCAACAAGCGAGAAGTAAACGTCATCGTATTCTTTCGAGGCTGGAATATCGCCTTCCCAGCCAAGATTAGCTACCGAAAAATTGTCGACTTCTCTATTCATATTTTATGGCTTGCTATTGCTTGGCTGTGGGTGCCGGACTTTCAGGCTCGGAGCTCGGTTCGGTAATTGTAATTGATTGAATGATTATTGTGTCTACGGGAATGTCTCGCATATAACCATCAGACTTGGTGGCGACCTTAGATATCTTATCGGCTATTTCGAGTCCTTTAGTTACTTTGCCAAATACGGCATAACCCGCGTTGTGCCCGGATTTATTAAGCTGCATATTGTCTTTAACATTTATGAAGAACTGAGAAGTCGCAGAATGCGGGTCGTTCGTTCGTGCCATGGCGATAGTGCCGCGTAAATTAGGAATAAGAGAATTAGCTTCGTTCTTAATGGGCGAAGAGACGGGCTTTCGTCTCATTTTTTGATCAAAACCGCCACCTTGAACCATAAAGTTGGGAATAACGCGATGAAAGATAGTGTTGTTATAAAAGCCTTCGTTAGCGTAACGGATGAAGTTCGCAACGGTTACGGGAACGCGGTCTTTAAAAAGGTCGAGCTCGATAATGCCAAAGTTGGTTGTGATGGTCGCTTGAGTCGTATTGCTATACATTTCTTTTGCATGACTTGCTAGCGCAAAACAGCACAAAGATATAAATGTTAAATGGCACACAAATTTATTAAATAAGGATAGAT
>NZ_LWGJ01001046.1:0-10914 GCF_001635845.1 Oleiphilus sp. HI0132
CCGTGGGCTGCCCGACGTTTCTTAACCGTCACCCACGAAGAACATAAAGAAATTTGGCTACAAACCTACTACAGAAGTTTGTTCAAGCGCCTCAGCCAAAGTAGGAAGTGGCGAAAAGTATTCTATCTGGGTGTGTTGGTCTGTTTGCTCAAGGGGCGTGTCATCCGGTAATTTAAATGTCACCAAAAAGGTGTTCTTATCATCTTTAGGTAGAAACACTAAATTGACGCCCATAGGCGATAGTTCTCCACCAACGCCCTGCGAGCGAATAAATTGCCAACTTGGTTGCAGTAACGAAGCGAGCAAACAGACCAACACACCCAGATAGAATACTTTTCGCCACTTCCTACTTTGGCTGAGGCGCTTGAACAAACTTCTGTAGTAGGTTTGTAGCCAAATTTCTTTATGTTCTTCGTGGGTGACGGTTAAGAAACGTCGGGCAGCCCACGGCGTAATAATATACGCAACCAATAGAGATGCGATCATCGCTGCAGGTACGTTGAACGCAATAGGATAAAAATATTCACCCGTCATTCCCGTCACAAACAGCAGAGATAAGAATACGGCAACCACCGTAATTGTTGCCAATGTTGTGGGGTTACCAATCTCAGACGCGGCATTAACAATGGCTTTTGAATAAGCCTCTTTAGAACTATTTTTCGGGAGTAACTGGTTATGCCGATGAATATTTTCGATGACAACAATGGCATCATCAACCAACAGTCCCAAGGCGAGTATCAAGGCATACAACGCCATACGATTCAAAGTTGGCCCGGCTAATAGGTCGATTCCAATCACCAGAGCGAAAACGATAGGTATCGTAATGAATACGATAGACGCCGCGCGCCCCCCCAGAAACACCCACAACACGACACTCACGACAGCGATTGCAATAAAGAGGTGCTCAATAAGATAGTTAACAGAATCATCCGCAGTCTGGCCATCATTTCTGGTGGTAACTACTTCAACAGAGTTAGGAATCCATTGTTCTTGCATCGATGCGACGCGTTCCAGAATAGCCTCAGATAAAGGAACTGAGTTAACACCGGCCTGTTTAGCGATACCGATATGAACAGCCGCCATCTCTTCCCCTTTGTACTGTTTATAACGACTATCTGAGGGGCCAAAGTTAAAGCGAGATAAGCTTAAGTTTTTGGTATCTGGCTCGGTGGTAATATGCGCTATATCTTGTAGATGAACGACTTTATCGTCATCACGAAACACCACCAATCGCTTAAGCTCTTCAAGGTCTTCCAGCTTATGACTAATTCGCAAATGCTGGTTGTCTTTGTCGATCACCTTAAAGCCAAGCGAGTGATCAATACTAGCGCCTTGTATGTGCGCTCTAATTTGATTTAAGCCCAAACCTAAAGCTTGTAAACGCGTGGGATCTATCTCAACGCGTACTTCGTTCTCCTGACCACCATGAATTTCACTGAGCCCAACGCCCTCAATACTATGTAGATGCTCGGTCATTCTTTCAGCCATATGTGTGAGCTGATAGCGGTCGTACTTGTCAGAAGCCAAGGTCACAACTATAAAGGGGATATCATCCACATCCATCAGATGAATATGTGGCTCGCCCGCTAAAGGCGGTAACTGAATTTTGTATCGTTCCACCTGGTCATAGAGCCTCACGAATGATTCGGTTTTATCCTCTCCTACTTTGAACTCCACTTGAATCTTGGCAAAGCCTTCTCCTGCCACACCGTAAGTGTGCTTTACCCCCTGCATCGTATTGAGATGATTTTCGAGCGGCGTTAGCAGCAAGTGTTCTACTTCCAAAGGTGACATACCTGGTATGGGAATGGTGACTTCGGCAGCGGGAATCACTATCTGAGGATTCTCTTCACGGGGAATTTCAAACAGCCCCATTAAACCGAACAAGATAACGGCAGGAATAATGGCCAATACAAGCTTTGATTCAACAAAGGTTTTGGCTAGCGTATGGGCAATATTAAAGCTGCTGTTAGAAGCTGCTTTGCCGCCCGAATTTTGGCTCTTATCCATTACTTGGTCTCTGCACTATTTACTGAGGCATCGCTAGGTTTAAAGACCACTGGACTCCCATCTCTTAAGGAAGATGGCGGGTTAGTGATAACGATATCCGATGGCTCGAGGCCTGAGAGAACCACCAAATAACGTTGCCACTTCCGCTCAAAATTGACCGGCGTAAACACTGCTTTACCTTCATTGATTCGGTATACACCAAACACCCCCGCCCGCTTAATGATTGATGAAGAATCAACAAGAATCTGTTTTTCATAAGAGATAATGAAGTCCACCTGCCCTGATAAGCCGGCTTCAAGTTTGTAGGATTCAGGCAAAGCGAGTTTGATCTGAATGGTTTGGGTAATACGATCAACACTATTCACGATATGAGATATAACGGCTTTAACGGGTTCATCGCGCTTGTGAATTTTAATGTCATATTGGTCACCAATATTTAGAGTCTGCCCCCACTCTGCTGGCAACGAAGCCTCAAACTCCAAACCACCAATCGCTTCGAGTTGAAGAAGAGGTTTTCCAATAACAGCCAAATCCCCTTGATTCACCCAGCGCTTAATAACGCGTGCATCAATTGGACTATTGATGCGGTGATAAGGCTCCCGAGCAAGCTGCCTTTCCAGCTCACTCTGCGCTTGATTCAACTGAGTTTCCGCAAGATTGTGTTGCACTTTTGCCTTGCGAAGTTGTTCCACAGTAATCACGCGTTTTTCGCGCAGTTGACGAGCATTATCTACATCATGTGCCATATCCTTTAATCGAATTTTGGCTGATTCGATAGCACTCTCTGCTCGACGAATAGAGGTAAGCAATTCGGTTTCATCCAAGGCTACTAGCAAATCACCTTGAGACACCATGTCACCCTCTTTTACTGTCAGTTCGTCAATCGTTGCCGATTGCGAAGTACTGATTTCGATACTGCGAGATACATTGGTGTACCCTGTTGCCGAATAAAATCGAGGCACTAGATCTTCTTTAACATGATGAGCATCGACCTCAATTGGCTTGGCGGCCACTAGTTGGGTACGAAGTGTATCGTTTTGCTCGCCGCAAGCCGTAGCTATGCTGACGGCTGCAAGAACAGCTAATAATCGTGTTACTAATCGTAGACTCATTGGAACACTCCATTTTTCAGTAAATGACATACATGTTCAGCAATGAATTCAGGGTCATCATGCTCGGGTTTTCCACCAGGAAAAAACACCCTCATTGGTTTAGATTCCAAGTGATAAAAAACAAGGGAGAACAAAGAAATAGATGTCATGTGCGGGTCGCTATTGGGAGAAATTCGCTCCACTAGTTTTAATACATTTACCCATTGCGCCATGAAAACATTATTCGCGAGTAGCGATATTCTTTCTTCATCAGCTTCTAACAGTTCACGTTGTAGAAGGAGCCTAAGATTTTCGTCGTTTGCCATGAGTTCCGTGAACTGAAAGATAAATCGCCTCAATTGTTCCTCTTCACTACCAACGGGCTGCAAAGCGGCTTCTAACTTTGGAGCTATGTCTTTAAACGAAGCTTCGATACTGCTGAGATACAGCGCTTTCTTGTCAGGAAAGTGGTGGTAGATCGTTGCGATACTCACGCCAACGGCGGTGGCTACCTGGCGTATTGAAACACCACTAAACCCCTGCTTTGCGAAAAGCGGAATGGATACATTGAAGATAGCGTTCAAGGCTTCTTCATTGGTTGAAAACTTGGACTTGGCCACTTATTTCTCTCTTTTTATATCCCAGCAAAATCTATAGAACGAACGTTCTATAGATAGAATAATAGAACTTAAAGTAAAAAGAAATATGCAACGTTGGCGTCAGTCTAAAGATGAGACACCCATCAACATCTTCAGAGTCACACAAATATCACTTACTAGACAAACTAATTAGGTATCGCGGTTATCCTCAATTCCCTTTGAAGCACAAATAGGTAAATACGTTCCCACAAGCTCATTATCTAGAATCAGCTTTCATTGTTAATGTGCGGATTCCTCTGGTAGGTAATGTAAAATTTATCGGAGAATAGGATCGGATCTTCTGACCGCTTTTCACCATTCCGTAACGTGAGAGAAGCGGACATAAATATAGACTCAAATACAGAATATCCTGCGGACTGCTTGTAGTAATGTAGCCACTAAGTTACTTGTTTACAAAACCACTTTCGTACAAAAATTACTATCATCGCGTAAAACTCTATCCAACCAATTGGTTTAACATTTCCATTGGCTAAATAGGTGGTAGATCCAAGAAATCTAGACAATCCATACACTCTCATACAGCATTCGCATCGAAATTGCGGGCTAGACACCCTTCGAGCTAAAAGATTATACCTATCCAGTAAGTTCTATCTCCTTAATAAAACTGCCCTTCTGAGCAATACATTCACCCAGCAATGCAAAGCCACTAATATTGGACTGAGTCGTATAACGAGCAGCGTAACTGTTACCTTCGCCTTCCACGCGCCATTCCCCTTTAGATTCGTAGCTGGGACATATCACTAAGGGAGAATAGGCTAGCTTTACCGCTACAGCCTGTGGTGGCAGAACTAAAGCAGCAGGTTCCCCACATAAGGTTTTTGCCAAACATTTTGCTGATGCGGTTGCTGGAGCAATAAACGAACGAACAGCACCAAGTGTCTCAGCACAATCACCGATCGCGTAAATATTGGGATGACTTGTTCTAAGGAATTCGTCAGTCATAATTCCTCGATTTATTTCGATATTAGCCTGTTTAGCCAGGTCAACACGAGGCAATAATCCAACTGCTGACAAGATAAGATCTGCGCGGATGACGGTACCCGTATCTAGCTCAAGTAAAAGCTGATCACCGTCATCTTGAACATCACCTACCTTCTGCTCCATGTGCCACTGTACTTGTTCTTTTGGGAACGCATTCATTATGTGCTCACCGAGTTGCTCAGGTACACTTCTGCTAAGCGGCCAGCTCGCAGTATCTATAACATCAACCTGAAAGCCGTTATTACACAGATCACTGGCAAACTCGATACCGACAAAACCGGCACCAATAATGGCGATTCGACTCGTGCTTTTATCAAGTTTTTGGAGTTCTGCTCTAAACATTTCGTATTCAGCTAGATTATTTACTGAAACGCATCGTGGAGAATCTGTTAGTTCGAGATTCATCGGGGATGCGCCTGTTGCTAAAACCAACTCATCGAATATTAGTTCATTGACTGCGCTATTAGAGTCTCGGTAACGAACACAACGTTGGTCTGTTTCAATCGCTTCAACCTGAACCTGATGGATGATTTTAACGTCATGCTCTTGTTCAAGAACTTCCCTTTTTTTCATAATCAGATCAAGCGGCGCCTTATTCATTGAAATCGCTTTCGATAAATTTGGCTTGTAGTACAAATCACCTGAATCTTGCGTAAGTAAGCTTATCTTAAGTGCTTTACCGTGCGCTCGAAGTTCACGGACGAGCGTAATCGCGGAATGCCCAGAACCAATAATGATAATATGCTTCATGGCTGCCACCTATTCGACAAGATAGAAATCAGATTTTGAAGCCGAACATTCCGGGCAGGTCCAGTCGTCCGGAATATCTTCGAAGCGTGTACCCGGCGCGATACCCTCTTCGGGCATCCCTAATGCTTCGTCATAAATCATGTCGCAAGTGATACAACAATACTTTCTATAATTCTCTGTGCTCATGATCGCTCCTCAATTAATCTTTCAGCTCTTCGAAATCTGGCTTTTCTCTCACAAAGCAGTCAGGGCAAGGAAAGTCATCCGGAATATCTTTCCATAGCGTTCCTGCAGGATAGCCTTCGTGCTCAGCGCCTTTGCTTTCGTCATAAATGTAGCCACAATCTGGGCATTCATATTGAGCCATGTCTTTGCTCCTTTATTAAGTTTTGATATGTCGTTGTATTAAATAATCATCGAGTAGGCCAAAACGCATATCGCGCTCGCTGCAAACACACCATGCAGGCACTGCAAGATCAAAGGTTTCGACCTACCTTTGAGTACTTTTCTGAACAGTTGATACGAACCAATGACCACACCTAGAGTGAGCACAAGTCCTACCCAGTTCCATGAGTTGGTAGTATCTGCTGAATGCGCATCATACAGACCCAGTATCAGCAGAACCGAAGCACCTGAGGCGGCTAATCCATGAACAGTGATCATCCACTTTCTTATGGCTCGTTTTTGTATTCTGTTTTTAAGCAGGAATGAGCCAAACCCTGCGACTCCGATCAGAGCCAATAAAGAAAGTACAAGCATGGACGCACCTAAACCCGTTCAGTAATTGTGTTCTAATCCCGTTAGACTTAGCCTGCCTAGGCAGCCTTCTCTACTTCAGGGTGATGGTGACGAGAGAAGATCTCGTCGCGCTTAGTGGGCTCGATATTTACCTTGTCCATATCTCCACCAGCCCATTTCACAACCTTCGGATCCATTACCGAAAACCAAACCGGTGGAATCATCGCTAATACGAACATCCATGGGTATCCGGCAGGAAGAGAAGGTACACCATGATAATCACGGAGAACTTGGTAAGCGCGAGTCGGATGCGCGTGGTGGTCAGAGTGACGTTGTAAGTGCAGGAGAATCAGATTGGAAATTTTCTGATTCGAATTCCAGGAATGGTGTGGCTGACAGCGCTCGAATCGCCCAGTCTTTTCGTTCTTCTGCCTGAGCAAACCATAATGTTCAATGTAATTTGCACACGTCAGCTGCCAGTAGCCGAATGCAGCCACAATCGACAGAAATGGAATCATCACAGGCCCAAAGTAAGCTAGCAGCATGCTGTACAATGCAACAGTTGCAAGAGCGGGCTGGATAATCTCATTCTGTAACGACCACTCTGACTTACCCTGTCGCTTCAACCTTGCGCTTTCCAGCTCCCATGCTCGGCGAAATGCCCCAGGCACTTCTCGTTTTACGAATTGATAGATAGACTCGCCCATTCTTGATGATGCAGGATCTTCAGGCGTCGACACATCTTTGTGATGGCCTTTGTTGTGCTCGATAAAAAAGTGCCCATATCCCGGTAAAGCTAGAGCCATCTTTGCAAAAAACACCTGCGTTCGGTCATTGACCTTATGGCCCATCTCGTGGCCAAGGTTAACGCCAATTCCAGCGGCTAAACCTGCTGTTAAGGCTCCACCAATAAAGTTAAACCAGGACCATTCGTATTGAGATACCGTATAGGCACATGCAATCACCGCTGCCCAAAGCAAAGGAACGGTCAGGTACATCACTTTTTTGTAGTAAGGCTCTGATTTAAGCTCTTCGACCATTTTTTCGGTTGGATTCGCTTCATCATCACCAAAATAGCTATCTAGTGCCGCTATTCCGAAATACCAGAATACGATTGTTGTCCATAACCATAGGCCATTTCCTGTTGTAACCGCTAGATAACATGATCCGATAGGCGCTAAAGGTAAAATCAGCGAAATGATGTAAGCGTATTTTTTTAATGACATCCAGGTGGTGATTTCACCCTCGCTTTGAGAGCGCGGGACCGAAAGCATTGCTGCCGCTTCTTTAGACATGAGATTTTCTCCGTTATTGTTAGTAAAACAATCTTATCGGGAGACGCAGGCCAGGGTTATGGCCCTAGGTGTCATGTCACAGTCAATTCGTGTCGTTTTAGTGGAACGAAAGCATATTTCAAACAAAAAAAGGGTGCCATTTGGGCACCCTAAAAACCTGAATAAATATCAAAACATAGCTAACCGAAATCTATGGCAAAATCACGGGGCTCGTTTTGTTTGATGACTTTGTTTAAAGTCATTTAGGAAGCAGGTCTCAGCTCCCTTCGCAGTATTTTCCCAACAGTTGATTTAGGCAATTCTTCTAGTACGACCACTTTCTTGGGAACCTTATAAGCGGTCAGCACTTTGCGGCAGTGTTCAATAATTTCTTTTTCTGTTGCTTCATTTTTTAGTACAACATAAGCACATACTTTTTCACCTGAAATGTCATCAGCTTCACCAATTACGGCTGCTTCTAGAATTTGCGGAAAACTGGTTAATACTTCTTCAACTTCATTTGGATAGACGTTAAATCCTGAAACAATAATCATATCTTTTAGACGGTCAACAATTTTTAGCTTACCGTCATCAGTCCATTCGCCCATATCACCCGTTTTGAAAAAGCCATCTTCAGTTAATGCCTTTGCGGTTTCATTTGGCATATTCCAATAACCACTCATCACTTGAGGGCCTTTAGCGACGATCTGTCCGCGACCTTCAGATACGGGTTGATCGTCATCATTCCAAAGCTGAATTTCTGTATCAGAAAGAGGTGTCCCAACTGTGCCTATTTCTTCATTGCCAGGTTCATTAAGGCAGAGGACCGGAGATGTTTCTGATAACCCATAGCCTTCAGAAATACTGCAGCCTGTTACATCTTTCCATATTTCACTGGCATTAGAGGTTAAGGCAGTTCCACCCGAGACGGTCAATCGCAGTGCTGAAAAATCTAGCGCTTTAAATTCTTCCTGCATACAAAGACCGACGAAGAGAGTGTTGATCCCTGATATGCCGGTAAATTCGAAAGGTTTGATGGCATTAATAAAGGCGTTAAGATCCCTAGGGTTAGGAATGAGTACATTGAGATTGCCTTTGCTCGCAAACATAATCATATTCACTGTAAAGGCATAGATATGGTAGAGGGGTAATGGGCACACAAATATCTCTTGCCCTTCTCTACACCCTGTAGCAAGTCTATCCAAACATTGTTTAGCATTACTTATGACATTTCGGTGGCTTAAACAAGCACCTTTAGAAACGCCAGTTGTGCCTCCAGTGTACTGGAGCATACATAAATCATCTGGGCCAATATCTTTACGGGCTTGCAATTTAGCCTGATCAAAATCATTGAGGATTTGGCTAAAAGAGTGGCAACCCTCTGGAGCAGGCGTCGGGGAGTCGCTTAGTAAATCCGCAGCACCTGTTGAAATCACTAGCTCCAGCGCCGTATCACCCTAGATTTTTTCTAAGTTGGGCAACAGGTCTTCTAGAATAATTATCGCCTTGGCACCTGAATCTGAGAATTGATGCTGCATTTCTCTAGGCGTGTAAAGAGGGTTTGTGTTTACCACGACTAAACCAGCACGCAACGCGGCGTAAGCAGCAATTGGGTACTGGCTTAGATTTGGCAGCTGTATCACTATCCGGTCACCCTGATTTAGGTTCTCTTGCTGCTGTAAGAAACAGGCCAAAGCCTTAGATTTAGCATCGATTTCAGCAAAGGATAATGTTTGCCCGAGACATGAATAAGCTGGTTTTTCTGCGTATTTTTGAAGAAAGCCCTCTAAAAAGTCGGCTAGGTTGTTGCGTGAGAGTGTTGTGTTTATCTGTGTCATCGGTAACCCCAAAGGTGTTTATTATTATGAATCTAGATTAGGTGGGCCTAGCAGCTCTTTATCTGCCTTACCTAGAAATAGTTTCATCGATAATTTCTGAATAATGGTTCCGTAGGGAGGATAGAATAAACCAATCGGAAAGAATCGATGTCGTTGAAAAGTCGATCGGGCATGGGATAGCTCACGAAACCCTTCTTCGCCATGGTAACTGCCCATACCTGAATTACCCACGCCACCAAAAGGCATGTCGTGATTGAATGCATGCCAGCCCCAATCATTAATGCTTACTCCACCAGACAGCGTGTTTTTCATAATTGTGTCTCGTATGGATTTATCATGGCCGAATAAATAGAGTGCTAGAGGGCGTTCCCGGTCGTTTATAAAGTCAATTACTTCGTTGATATTATCGTAGGGAATCACAGGCAAAATTGGACCGAATATTTCTTCTTGCATCAAATTCATATTGAGATCAGGGTTCTTTACAATATGAAGCGGGTACTGCCGCCCCTTGCCAATAGAACCGCAAACGGTTATGTCTGCCCGATGCGCTTTCGCGTCGTCAATTAGGCGCCTGAAACGTTCGTCTGCGCGGTCGTCTACCAATGAGGTGTAATGTTCACTACCGGAAGTCGAGGGATGCATTTTTATAAACTGTTTCTTTACGGCCTCAACAAACTCATCAATATTATTTCTAGGTACTAACGCATAGTCAGGTGCTAAACAGACTTGACCGCTATTCATGGCCTTACCATGCGCAATTCGCTTAGCGGCATCATTCAGGTTGGCGCCTTCACACACAACTGCCGGCGATTTTCCACCGAGTTCTAAAGTGACAGGTACCAGATTTTTAGCCGCGTTACTCATGATAATACGCCCGGTTTTAGGCGAGCCTGTAAACACCAAATGATCGAAAGGCTGCTCTGAAATTTTCATCGCATCCGGGTGGTCACCAGGCAACACATCCACCAAGTCTTCAGGAAAAATTTCGCTAAGCATTTCTTGCAGTAATGCGGCTGAGTTAGGGCAATTCTCCGGCATTTTGATCATCGCTCTGTTGCCCGCTGCCAAAGCTGCAATAAGAGGCCCTAACGCTAGGTATAAGGGAAAGTTCCATGGGCAGATGATTCCGACAACACCTTTGGGGTGGTAATGTACTTTGGCTTTATTACTTGTGAAGAGTAACTCCGTGGATCTACGACTAGGCTTCATCCACTTTTTGAGTTTGTGAACTGCATGATTGATTTCTAAAACGGGCCCGAGCACATCAATAAGTTTAGATTCAGCTGGTGCGCGCCAGCCAAAGTCTTTGGCTGCTGCAGCGGTAATGGCATCTTGGTAACGCTGAATTTGGCTACGAAGATTTAGAAGATTTTTTTTCCTCTCATTGAAGGAAGGGTAAGGATTAGCTCGAGCCGCTGACTTAAGCATAGTTAATCGTTCTTCAATAGATGTATCGTGAGTAGAAATTTTCGCCGCGCAGTTCATTTGTTTGCCTCTATTTTTATCGATTTAAACGTGCTTATGTTGTGTACTATTTGAATGTTTAATGTTCAAAAGTTGTGTATTTTATTAC
>NZ_LWGJ01001047.1:0-5043 GCF_001635845.1 Oleiphilus sp. HI0132
CTAGTTGAGATGGGCGGTATGAGTCGAGAGATAGCTGTTGAGAAATTTGATGTTTCTAAAGTTAATAAAGAAATTCTAGAGATAATGGAAGTAAGTTAAGTGAAGCGAATATTTGATGTAGTTATAGCTGTTATGGCAATTATAATTTTTAGCCCTGTAATTTTGATAGTTGGGCTAATGATTAACTTGAAACTAGGTCGTCCCATCTTATTTAAGCAAGAGAGGCCAGGATTGAATGGAAAAATTTTTCAAATGCTTAAGTTTCGTAGCATGAAAGATGCATACGATCAATTTGGTGATGTGTTGCCGGATGGTGAGCGCTTAACGTCGTTTGGAATTAAGCTTCGTAGCTCTAGTTTAGATGAACTCCCAGGTCTATGGAATGTACTGAAGGGTGATATGTCTCTAGTTGGCCCTCGTCCATTGTTAATAGAATACTTGCCACTATATAGTCAAGAGCAAGCAAAGAGGCATAATGTTCGCCCTGGAATTACTGGCTGGGCCCAGGTAAATGGGCGTAATGCAATTTCATGGGAAGAAAAATTTAAGCTAGATGTATGGTATGTTGAAAATCAGAGTTTATGGTTAGATATAAAGATCTTGTTTTTAACTATCAAGAAGGTGTTTATCAAAGATGGTATTACCGCGGAAGGTCATGTGACAACAGAATACTTTAAGGGAAATAAGTAATATGGCTGATATGGAGCAAAGCTTAGGGGAGTTAGCTTGCCTCTTTGCTAGAGGTAAGAAAACGTACAATGCGTATTTGTCACATGGACAGCAATTTCTATACGCGCGAATCCTCAAGGATAACAATGAAAGAATTCGGGCTACACTTATAAAGATTTCTTTTCAGCTTCCTGAGCAGCTATTCTCGCAATGCATTAACTTGATTCATCATATCGATGTATGGCTAGAGCTGTGGGTTGATTTATCAGAACGTATGTCTCCAAACATTGAAGATTCATTTGTCTTTGAAAACAATGTCAATTATCCGGTAGAAGCTGAGAAAGGCTTAATGGCATTGATGTCTGAACTTAGAAATAAGGAACTGTGAAAGTGTTAAACCCGCAATCAAAGGTTTTGTTTTTAGGTAAGGCTGATGATATTCATACGGAAAGGGCACTTGCTTATGTGTCTATGGCCTTTGGGGATGTAGAGTCTTATTTAGGTGTTTGGGGGGAAAAGTTGCCTTCAACTGTCGATCACTGGGAAGGAGATTTAATTATTTCTTACCTGTCTCGTTGGGTTGTTCCTGAGTGGTTGATAAAAAGAGCTAAGGTTGCTGCGATTAATTTTCATCCAGCCCCACCTAGTTACCCTGGCATAGGTTGCAATAACTTTGCTTTGTATAATGATGAAGCTGTATATGGCATAACTTGCCATCATATGGAAAACACAGTGGATACAGGTAAAATTATTGCGGTAAAGGAGTTTCCACTATTGCCAAGTGATACTGTATCTACATTATTACCTAGGTTATATGACCACCAGCTATCTTTATTTTATGATGTGATTGGTGATGCATTGAGCAAGGGAGAGTTTCAAAAGAGTGAAAGAAAATGGGAGCGTACTCCATACACTCGTAATGAGTTTGAAGAACTGTTCAATATAGACGTAAATATGAGTGAGTCGGAAGTCGATAATAGAATCAGGGCTGTAAGTTATGGTGATTTCCAGCCTTACATAACTCTACATGGAAAGAAATTTAGGTATCTTCCCGAATAAGCAAATATATAATAGAGCATAAGAATGTTAAGCAGTAAAATATCCCCATGGCCATCATTCACTCAAGAAGAAGCAGATGCCATTCAACGCGTTTTGCTTTCAAACAAAGTAAATTATTGGACTGGCCAAGAAGGCAGAGAGTTTGAAAAAGAGTTTGCGCATTTTGCTGACTCTGAATATGCCATCGCTGTTTCAAATGGAACGACAGCTTTAGACCTAGCCCTTAAAGGCCTTGGTATTGGAGTCGGGGATGAAGTAATCGTTACTTCGCGAACCTTTATTGCGTCAATTGGTGCAATAGTTACTGCTGGTGCAACACCGGTCTTTGCTGATGTAGATAGGAACTCTCAGAATGTAAGTCCAGAAACAATTGAACCGGTTATTACAGATAACACTAAAGCTATCATTTGTGTTCACTTAGCTGGTTGGCCCTGTGAGATGGATGGTATTATGGGGCTTGCTGAGAAGCATGATCTGAAAGTCATTGAAGATTGTGCTCAGGCTCATGGGGCCAAGTATAAGGGTAAATCGGTTGGTTCTATTGGTCACGTCGGTGCTTGGTCTTTTTGTCAAGATAAAATTATGACTACCGGTGGTGAGGGTGGCATGGTGACGACTAATGATAAAGACCTTTGGAGTCGCATGTGGTCCTATAAAGATCATGGTAAGAGCTTTGATGCGGTATACAATACTGAACATCCTCCAGGGTTTCGTTGGCTGCATGAGTCATTCGGTACTAATTGGCGATTAACAGAAATGCAGTCTGCGATTGGGCGTATTCAACTGCAGCGCATGCATGACTGGACGAAGCTACGAAATGAACATGCAGCTAAGTTGGTTAACGTCTGTAAAGATTTCTCTGCTATTCGTGTCCCTGAAGTTCCTGATTACATAGAGCATGCTAACTATAAATTTTATGTATTTGTTGAATCGAGTAATCTCAAAGAAGGCTGGACACGAGATAAAGTTGTAGACGCTCTAAATAAGTTCGGGATACCAGCTATGCAAGGCAGTTGCTCGGAAGTTTATTTAGAAAAGGCATTTGATGACGAGGATTTCAAGCCGAAGGAAAGCCTCCCAGTTGCAAAAGAATTAGGTGAAACTAGTCTAATGCTTTTGGTTCATCCAACGATCACTTCCGACCAAATGGATGCGGTTGTATCAATAGTTAGAGATGTATTGTGTGACGCCTCTAAGTAGGAAAGTATTAGCAAATTCAGGAATAGGATTAAACAAAAGTGTAAACAAAAGGGGTCGGTGACAGATAATAATCATTCGTATTACTTGCCCTACACCTAAAAGATCGTGTGTAGTTGCCTCCAACTTGTATGCAGCTGCTTTGACTTTCTGCTTTAGTTGGGCTGAATGAGTAATCAGCAGACGTATTGTGTTGGTGTTATTCCTTTGTTCCTTTGTTCCTGAAGTTTTTTAGCGCCTTCTATTAGTTCTCTTGTTTCTTTATGGGAGCGGTCACAAAACTGTTCAAAGTCAGTAAGCAGCTTAGTTTTCGGCCAAACACCGGAGTCAGGTGTCAGTTGTCCAACTTTCAGCTGGTAGTCTGCAAGTATTTTTATGTACTGCTGTCTTTCGTCCTGCGAAATAACGATGGGGGGAAGGCCTGACTTTAGCAGAGGAATGTTTGCAATTAATCGCGCAAGGCGTCCGTTTCCGTCCCAGAAGGGGTGGATATGTACAAAGCCCATGTGAATCTTCGCGTAGGCTTTGATTCCGTCCTTAAGGTTGAGAGTTTGCTTGCATAATGAGTTGAGCTCTTCGATAAAAAGAGCCATTAACTTTTCTGTATGCAGGGGGTGGGCATATTCGATAAATACTTGTTGGTTTTTCTTATTAACGGCATAGGTACCGTTCATTTCAACTTTCCAGGCTCCATTCGGTTTATAAATGTCGGTGACGCGGTCTGTCTGAATAGCTAAATGAAGTTGGAAGCAGCTTTCTGCTGTAAAGGCTTGGTTAAGGTTTTGGTAAATCAATTCGATAGCACTAGCGTGGCCATATATTTCCTGGTGCTCTTTGAGTGGTTTACCTGAAATGGTTAACCCCTCGTCCAATATAAACTTTGTATCACCTAAGCTTAAAGTATTGCCTTCTAGTGCCGTTGAGGTATGAGTCCACAGGTTTCTAATCTGCTTGAGTGTAGATAGCTGAATATCTGTATCTAGTCCCTGCAAAAACTGCAGCATATTGGGCGTCGTTTGGTGTGCAGCAAGACTATATCGTGTACCTTTACGACTGCCAGTTTTAATAAGCAGGCCTTGCTCACTTAATTCATTAAGCCAACGGCGTATCGTTCGATCTGAAGGAGGGCTAAGCTTGAGTGTTGGTTTATTTATCAATTCAAGAAGATCAGACAGTGCGAAAGATTCAGGGGCTTGCTTAAGCAGCTGGAGGAGCATTGACGGGTCTAGTTTCTCGGTCATAACTGAGCCTGTATTCTAATATATAGGACATAACTCTATTTAATATGTCCGATAAAGTAAAGCAAAAGGGGTCGGTGACACATAATAATCATTCGCATTACTCAGCTTGAAAAGGTCTTAGCTTAGATCGATAATGACGTGTAACTATCAAGGAAGATAGAGGAAGCTGAAATGCCAAGGAAGCCGAGAATGTATATGGCAGGAGTGCCGTGCCATGTAATCCAACGGGGAAACAATCGGGAAGCGTGTTTCTTTTCAGATCAAGATAATCAGTTTTATCTGGAATGCTTACAAGATGCATATTCTGGTCCATCATGAACACCCATTCTGGCGCAACGTGAACACCTATTCTGGCTGATCGTGAACACTAAATCTGGCGTCATCATGAACACTTGTTGCTGGCTTCCAGAATAAGTGTTCATGATCCAGAATCACTGTTCACAACACCAGAATTCTTTCGCGCATTGATTTTCTATGACTGCTAGCCTCTTCAGTTTTTCACTGGAGACGGCAATGCCAACCAAGAGAATATCAATGCGAAAATTACGAGAAATATTGCGTCTTCGTTTACAAAATGGGCTCTCATTACGCCAGATCAATGGCAGCTTGAGGCTTAGCCTGGGTGCCGTGCAAAAGGTGGCTCGCCAGGCAAAAGAATTAAACCTAGATTGGTCTGCCATCGAGAAACTTAATGAGCAGGCGCTTGCCAATCTTTTTTATCCTGAATCTGACAACCGTGTGTCTGCAGAACTGGTCATGCCGGGCTGGGTTGAGGTACACCAAGAACTCAAGCACAAAGGCATAACCAAACACTTACTCTGGGAAGAATATACACAGCAATACCCAAACCGGAGTTACAGCTACTCGCAATACTGCC
>NZ_LWGJ01001048.1:0-11553 GCF_001635845.1 Oleiphilus sp. HI0132
AGACCTGGTTGAACGCAAATAACTATGAGGGGAAAGGTGGAATCCTCATCCCGGATAGTGACGGCAGCGCACTGCAATGCATTTATGGAATGAGCCCTAAGAGTGACTACTTCATTGCTGGCGATCTAGCGCTACAAATTCCTGCGGCGCGCTACTCGCTGGATTGCAGTCAGTGCAGCGAGCTATTTGAAGACCAAACTGAGTTTGAAACTCAGTTCGCAATCACCTGGGCCCTCTCTTGTTACCGGTACACTGAATATAAAAAGAATGATAAGAGCCTGCCAACACTTTCTGTATCTTCAGAAGCAATACTCAACAAAGCACAGGCATTTTCTTCTTCAGTGTCATTAGTAAGAGATCTGATCAACACCCCAGCCAGTGACTTAATGCCTGAAGATATGGGTACCGTAGCTGAGCAGCTCGCAGAGCAATACGGTGCTAAGCTCGAACAGTTTGTTGGCGACCAACTACTTGAGCACAACTACCCTACCATTCATGCCGTTGGCAGAGCCAGTGTACATGAACCAAGGCTCATTGATCTTACTTGGGGTGACGAAGATGCCCCAAAAATAACACTGGTTGGCAAAGGAGTTTGCTTTGACAGCGGAGGCCTGGACCTCAAGCCCAGTAATGCTATGCGCCTTATGAAAAAAGACATGGGCGGCGCGGCGCACGTACTTGGGCTAGCAAAATTAATTATGGACCAAGCTCTTCCAATCAGATTACGTGTACTAATACCCGCAGTAGAGAATGCCGTATCTTCGAATGCTTTTCGTCCAGGTGATGTAATCACCACACGACAAGGAATTACTGTCGAAATTGACAACACTGACGCTGAAGGCCGCTTAGTCTTATGTGACGCATTGACCGAAGCAGATAGCGAAAACCCGGACATGATATTCGACTTTGCAACACTAACCGGCGCCTGCCGAGTTGCATTAGGAACAGAGTTACCCGGTTTTTTTTGCAATGACGAACAACTTGCATCTTCGTTGCAGGAGTGTGGAAAGAGCAGCCAAGACCTTGTGTGGCAACTCCCCCTACACAGCCCTTACCAGGACATGCTAAAAAGCGATATTGCTGACACCCTTAATAGCGCAGCCACGGGTTTTGGCGGCGCTATTACAGCAGCGCTTTACTTACAATTATTCGTGTCTGATGACACTCCATGGGTTCATTTTGATGTAATGGCCTGGAATAATCGAAAGCTTCCTGGGCGACCAACTGGCGGCGAAGCATTTGGTATTCGTGCAGTCTTCGACCTACTAGAGCAACGTTTCAACAAATAAAACAAATTAGCTATGTTACACATTCACCCTAACTATAAACTTATGAGAAGCCCAGTATGGCGAAGAAGCTAAAAAACGAAGCTCAACTCCTTAAAGAAGCCATTCGCATCGGCACCTTATATGCCGAAAAACGTGGCGTCGCAAAATTCGAAGCTGATGACTCTCAAGACGACAAAATCGAGTACATTTACCGCTTACTAGTACACGACAAGCAGCTTCAACCTCTTGCTAAGGATGATCTGACCTTGGTGAAAATGAAGCACAAAATTGTTATGTGGCTGTATAAGCAGTTACCCGAGGGACATCCGCTTAAATAATTTACTTTGAGCCATTGCTTTAGGCAATGGCTCAGACTATCTTATGCACTATTCACCTTCACGCCTGCCGTAGACAAACGTAAAAGCGAATCTACACTCAGCACGATGATCGTGTTGAACTCTTTTCAGTTGTAGATTCAACCATTAATTTCCAATGATTCAATCCAAGACACTGTAATGAGTTCGCCCAATAGCGTACACTTGTACTCAAACTTTAATTACTTGCACTGAGAGTCTAATGATTCGTTTTATTCGTTATTCCTTATTATCTATTCACTTTGTCATCAGTTGCGCTCTCGGCCTTCTTTACGGAATTATTCGCCCCTTTCACCCGACTAACAGCCGCTGGTGCGCACAGACATTTGCGTTTTTCGGCCTGCCTATTATTGGTATTAAGCCAAAATTGGTTAACGCCCATAATTATCCAAGCGATCGTCCTTTTATCGTGGTAGCCAATCACCAAAGCAACTGGGACTTATTTGTAACTGGATATTCCGTGCCGCCACGCACAGTCAGCTTGGGTAAAAAAAGCCTTAAATGGATTCCATTTTTTGGCCAGCTTTACTGGCTAGCTGGCAACGTGTTAGTTGACCGAGGTAACCCTAAAAAAGCGATGGAAGCAATGGAGATTACCAAAACAGCCCTCACTGAAAAGAAAACCAATATTTGGTTTTTTGCAGAAGGCACACGTAATCGTGGCAAGAACATGCTTCCATTTAAAAAAGGCGCATTTGTAACGGCCATCAACGCAGGCGTTCCTATTGTTCCCGTATGTACAAGCCCTTACTTAAAAGGTTTTAGTCTCAACAACCGCACGAATGGTCAGGCGATTATCGAAATACTTCCACCCATTGAAACAAAAGACCTTAGTAAAGACGACCTTGAAGAGCTAATGCTCAGTTGTCGGCTTGACATGATGGAAACTATCAGCCGCCTAGAGGATGAGTGCGGTAAATAGAGCGACACATCGCGACGCCCAAACTAGCCAGAACCTTTCGCTTCTGGCTAGCCGTCTCTATAAACCTTGCCTAGAATTCCCTTCCCCAAATTGATTTACGTCTAGAATCGTCTAATTAGCCCCCATACGCACATATTAAGCCTTAGAGACACTGGTCAAAACGAGATAAAGTTGTTTATCATCAACTATCCAAAAACAACAATGATTTGAAGCACTATGCTCAAGCCTCTACCCATAATCATGCCAGGCTTACGCTTTGTATTAGTAATCGCTTGCACGCTACTCGCTACCAATGCGCATAGTGAGCCACAACTGATTAAGCCCTATGATTTAAGCTCGTCATGGACTGGCTATCTGGCATTAAGCGTCTTCTGTCTCGCTTATGTTTTTGTCGTACTTGAAGAAAAAATACACCTGCGAAAGTCCAAACCAGTTCTTCTAGCCGCCTCTCTGATATGGATTATTATTGCTTTTGCGTACCACCGCTCTGGTGATAGCGAATTAATTGAGCCTGCAATCCGGCATAACTTCCTTGAATATAGTGAGCTATTTTTCTTCTTACTTGTCGCCATGACCTATATTAATGCCATGGTAGAGAGAGGGTTGTTTGATGATTTACGTTACTGGCTAATATCAAAAGGTTTTAGTTATCGCCAACTTTTCTGGTTCACAGGTTTCCTGGCGTTCGTAATTTCACCGATCGCAGACAATCTAACTACCGCACTTATACTTTGCGCCGTCGTTATCGCTGTCGCAAATGGTAAGTCTAACTTCGTCTCGGTCAGCTGCGTTAACATTGTTGTCGCAGCAAATGCCGGTGGCGCATTCAGCCCCTTCGGCGACATCACCACGCTAATGGTCTGGCAAAAAGGTATTATCGAATTCAGCGATTTTTTTGCACTCTTTCTCCCCTCCTTGGTCAACTTTTTAGTTCCCGCAAGCATCATGCACTTTGCAATCCATAAAGGCACACCCGATGACCCTGAAGGAAATGCTCGCCCGGTTAAGTTTGGTGGAGTTCCTATAGCTATTTTATTTATCCTAACTATTGCGACGGCTGTCACCTTTCATAGCGTCTTACACATCCCACCGGTATTTGGCATGCTCACAGGCCTTGCCTACCTTAAATTCTACGGTTACTTCCTCAACCAAAAGTCCAAATCCTGGAACCACGGCTCTGAGTACCCTCCCGGCGCGAACCAAGACCCTTATGACTTTGATGTATTCTCTAAAATCGCCCATGCTGAGTGGGACACGCTATTCTTTTTTTATGGCGTCATAATGGCTGTTGGAGGCCTGGGATTCCTTGGCTACCTTGGAATTAGCTCTGAGTATATCTACGGTGAATTTGGCGCAACAAACGCTAATATCATGGTGGGTGTCTTATCTGCTTTAATTGACAATATCCCGGTGATGTACGCCATTCTAACAATGAACCCTGACATGCCACACGTACAGTGGCTATTGGTCACACTGACCGCCGGTGTTGGCGGCAGCCTGTTATCAATCGGTTCGGCCGCAGGTGTCGCTCTAATGGGCCAGGCTCGGGGAAAGTATACCTTCTTCAGCCATTTAAGATGGACGCCAGTCATCGCGCTCGGCTACGCTGCCAGCATCTGGGTACACCTATTAATCAACAGCTAATGCTATAAGAATTTTTTATAGACTTGCTAATGCCACCACTCTACACCTATAAAACTCCCCCCTTCAATAAACTGACATACATCAAACTCCAGAGTACACCTGTAAGTTTATATTGACAAACAACACCCCCTTCTATAACGTCTATATCTAAGAGTACAACTGTTCTCCTAAATTACTACCACTCTCGAGGAAAATTATGGACACACTCAGCCAGAAACGACCATTCAATGATGTTGCGTCTTTAAAGCAACTGCCTCGGAAAGTAGCAGATCTTTTCAAGAGCACTGCTGGACTAAACAAACGAGCGAGCGAAGTTATTGATGAACGCTCCCCTACCATTAATGCACGCATTAGCCGGATAGTCAAAGAGACACACGATACCAAAAGTTATTACTTCAAAACTAAACAGTCTTTAAATCATCACAGCGCTGGCTCTCATATTAATATAAAGTTCGACAATAAAGGCGAAACCGTTGAAAGAACATACACCTTGTCTTCACAGCCAGAGCTAGGCTTTGATCATGCACAACAAAACGAGTACGCCATTACGGTTAAGTGCATAGAAAAAGGATTAGCTTCAAACTGGCTATTCTCACAGCTTAAAGTTGGAGACGAAATCAATGTCAGTAAGGCGCAGGGACAATTTGTATTACCCTACCACCCTCCAGGAAAGATTCTTTTTCTCTCTGCAGGAAGCGGCATAACTCCCGTCATGTCAATGCTTCGCTACCTGTCAAAAACAGGTAACCGCAGTGATATTGTGTTTATAAATTACGCTAAGTCAGCCAAAGATCTTATTTTTAAAAAAGAGATTGAAGAGTTAACAAGCAGTCGCTCAAATATTAATAGTCAGTTTGTGCTAGAAACTGGCTCACGCGGAAAGAAAAGCGGCCTAATAAATAGTTCACAACTTCAATCACTCGTTCCTGACTTATCAAGTCGCGACATCTACATGTGTGGCCCCCAAGGTTTTATGAAGGCATCTATGGAAATATTTGAGCAGCTAAGCATAGCCCCTTCAAAAATCCATCTAGAGAACTTCACTTCAGACCTGGCTGATGCCAGTACATTAGGCTACTCGAGCGAGCTTCAATTCGACTCCTTAGATGCATCAGTCGTATCAAGCCCAGCAAGAACAATATTGCAGGAAGCTGAAGCGGCCGGTTTGAAGCCTAAATCAGCATGCCGCACCGGAATCTGCCGAACCTGCCGCTGCAAGAAAGTTTCAGGCACTACCGTCAATCTAGCAACCGGGGAAGAGTCGACAAAAGATAATGACTACATCCTTCCCTGCATATCCGTTGCGAAAACAGCAACTCACATCGAGTTATAGGACAGTTTTATGAGCAATCAAAGCAAGGTTCAAGAAAGTACAAAAAAAACACTGGTCGATATTAAAACAGCGTTTAAAAGTAGCGATAAGCCAGATTTAAGCCCTCAGCAAATCAATGACTTCCAAAAAGAACTGGACGAGTTACGCTACTCTATCGAGTCAAAGCTAGGAAAAGAAGATATCGACTATTTTCAACAAATTGTCGACATACAGCGTTATTTGGAAATATCAGGTCGCCTATTGATTCATTTTAGTATCGAACCGGTTAGCTGGGCCCTGGGTGTCGCCAGCTTGAGCGCAGCACATATTCTCGAAAATATGGAGATAGGCCACAACGTTATTCACGGTCAATATGATTTCATGGGCGATGAAACGTATAACTCTGACTATGAGTGGACGATGACTGGCACCGCTAAAAACTGGAAACGAGCACATAACCATCACCACCACGCATATACCAACGTAATAGGTAAAGATACCGATTACGGCTTTGGTCTATACCGTTTTTCTGAAGATATTGAATGGAAACCGATTCACTTGCTACAGGTTCCATTCAATGTCGCCAATGCATTGGCATTTGAGTTTTCGGTAAGCCTGTATGATCTTCAGCTTACTCAGTACTTGCTACCAAAATGGTTACGTCAGGCAGAACACGATGACCTACTGCCTCTTCCGGAAGTATTTCAGGAACTTAAAGAATTTGTCGCCAAAGCAAGCAAGAAAGGCCTCAAGGAGTATGTCTTCTACCCCGCACTTGCCGGGCCACTAGCACCAAAGGTTCTTGCCGGAAATGTAAGCGCCCAAGTAATTAGAAACGTGTGGGCTTTTGCTGTTATTTACTGCGGTCATCTACCTGATGGCAATTTCACCTTCACTGAAAAGGAAATGGAGGCAGAGACAAAGGGACAGTGGTATCTACGCCAAATTCTTGGTTCCAGCAATTTTGAAGGGGGCCTTTTAACTCACATTATGAGTGGGCATTTGAGTCACCAGATAGAGCACCATCTCTACCCAGACCTGCCAGCGTGGCGTTATCGAGAGCTTGGCCCAAAAGTCCAGAATATCTGCGAGCGCTATGGCGTTCCTTATGCTAAAGGGAAAATGGTGCCAATGTTAGGTACCGTTGCCAGGCGCTTGGTAGAACACTCTCTTCCCGAAAAGGTAAGCGAAAAAATTACTGAAAAAGTACCTGGTTTGGCCTCTATTAAAAACAAGTTTGCTAGTTTGTTAAACACTGCCAAACCAGGAACTGCCGAGATACAGGTTATTTCACCTAAAACAAAGTCATCCAAGAGTAAGCTGAGCGCTGCGTAAGATCTGTTTAATTTTTCTATAAAGTTCTGTAAAGTGCCCGGCGAAACAGCTATATAAATGACCGGGCATTTAACTATGGGATACTCAGCAACTCGCCTTGATCGCCTAGTAAGCAAAAAACTTTCGATTAGCAAAAGAGAAGTTCAAACTCTCATTGCGCAAAGAAGAGTCCTAGTTAATGATGTTCCTGCTTCATTCGCCAGTTTACCGATTAAACAATTCACTCGCGTCACGGTTGATAAAACAGATATACAGAATAATCATGCACTTTACCTAATGCTCAATAAGCCTAAGGGCGTTGTATGCGCAACCAAGGATAAGCAACACAAAACTGTGATTGACTTACTTCCTTACGATTTTAAGGATCAATTGCATATAGCCGGTCGTCTTGATTTAAACTCTACCGGCCTTGTATTGCTTACAAATGACGGAGAATGGTCAAGACAACTAAGCGATGCTAATTGCGGAGTACTTAAAAGATATCGTGTTCGACTGGCCAAGCCTATAAGCCATGAATATATAAAAGCCTTTGCTGAAGGCATGCACTTCGCTTACGAAAACATTCATACTCGCCCTGTCGAACTTAAGATTCTTTCTGAGTTTGAAGCAGAACTAAGCCTACAAGAAGGCCGGTACCATCAAATAAAACGTATGTTTGGACGCTTTCGAAACCAGGTCCTAGCGCTTCATCGTTATGCAATTGGTGATTATCAACTACCTCCATCCATCCTTCCTGGCCAATCGAAACAAATCTTATCGATTATGCCTTTCGATCATGCTAACTAAGTGCTACCCGCTGCAACCATTTTACTTATCGTGGTACACTTGCCTCGATTTTACTAGGTGAAGCAAATTTAGCTGCTGCCACACTATACAAATCGACGTTCCAATCGGGCGGCTTTAATAATTTTACGAGTGAAAGGGTCACACTTGATAATCTTTAGGTATTTAGCGCGACAAGTATTCGTCTCAATGCTGTCAGTAACATTTATTCTGCTGTTGGTATTTATGAGTGGCCGCTTTATACGCTACCTGGATAAAGTTGCATCAGGACGGCTTTCAGCTGATGTTTTGTTTCCCGTTATGGCCTATCGCCTACCGGAGTTTCTACAAGTCATTTTACCTCTAGGGTTCTATATTGGTATTTTGCTCGCTTATGGGCGCATGTACCTTGAAAGCGAAATGACCGTTTTGCACTCCTGCGGCATGAGCCGAAACCGTCTACTGAAAATGTCTCTTAGCCTCTCTGTACTTATCGCAATTTTCGTCGGTACAACCAGCCTATACGCAACACCATGGGGTTTTCAGAAAGCAAAAGACTTGTTAACCGAGAGCGCAAATCTATCAGAGTTTGAATTATTATTTGCAGGACGCTTTCAAGAGCAGCGTTCCCAAGGAAGAGTCACCTATGTAGAGTCTATTAGCGACGATAAAAAAACGCTATTTGGTGTATATATTGCGGAAACCGAGAGGCAGTCACAAACTTACGCTGAATATGGCGTAATGAATACCAATGAAACAACAGGTGAAAAGTTTCTACTACTCCACAATGGCACGCGCTATCTTGGTAGCCCTGGAGAGAATGCATTTAAAGTCATGCAGTTTGATATGCTGGGTGTAAGAATTGATGACCAAACAGTGAAAGAAGCGAAATCTTATAAGATAGCTGCTCGGCCGACCAGTCAGTTGTTGAGCGCCCAAGACAACGCTTCAGCGGCCGAACTTCAGTGGCGGCTTTCACTCCCCTTCCTAGCACCTATCGTTTGCTTGCTAGCGGTTGCCTTCAGCAAGGTTAACCCCAGACAGGGTCGCTTTGTCCACCTATTCCCAGCAATGCTAATCTATGTAGCCTATCTCGGGTTATTGATGACAGCGCGCAGTAAAGTTGAAAAAGGCGATCTACCACCGGCTATCGGAATGTGGGCTGTTCATGCTTTATTCTTCGTTATTTCACTCTTAATGCTGTATCGGGAAAACATAGTTAACCTGCTCAAATCAAAACGATCTTCTGTACCTGAATAAGCCAAGATACCTAAACGATCGTACATCTCTAACATTGCGAACATAACTAAGCATTCGACATTTACATTCTCGCGTTTAGCATTACACTTAATTGATCAGTTCAGAAAAATTTCTGAACTAATTCATTGCCAGTTGCCAACAGATCTCAGGAGTACAGCGTGCTTTTACGTACCAGTGTCATAATTCTAGCCTTTTTCATTGCAGCCTGTTCGGGGCCTACTCGAAAGCCACAAGAACAAGCCATTTTCCAGACCCTGGTTGAAGATGTCACCTTTAGAAAGCTTGCTGATCACTGCACAAACCTAAGTAAGCGCTCAGAACAGCAAGTTTGGCGTGCTAAAAAGGAGTGGTGGGAAAGAAACGGCGTTGTCGTTGAAGCCGCTGATTACGGTTTTTCTTACAACCTAATCAAACTAACCGGCGACCGTCAGGAAACCGGAGCTAGATACGCAATGGGTCTAAATTTCGACATTGTTCAAGCCGCAGAAAAGCAAGCTAAACAAGTAATCGAAAATGGTCTAGAAGAAAGTGGCTGCATTGAGTTAATGACCTCCTATCGAGATGGTGAACGTGACCTTAGCGAGAACAATGAGCGCTACGGATTGCTCCTCAAATTAATGCAAGACAAAAAGACACGCGGTCAGGACTTAGAGCTGGAACAGGCAAAAATCGTCAATAAGACCGGTGTCTCCTTCTCTAGAAGTAGCATGAATGCACGCAGGCTGGCGCATCGTACCATCTGCCCTGGAGCTGAAATTACGACACTCAAATCGAACTGGCCCTTAGAAATATTCGAAGCCGTTTGCGCTGATGACTCTTACGTATTGATTGAGTGTAAGTGGGGTAACTGCACATCAAGGTAAAACTAAGTCTTTACGGTACTGCAATCTACCCTGCAGTACCCTTTTCCTAACGCCCCCTGACATTGGTTAGCGCTTTTTTCGATAAATAAGGCACACCCATAGCCATACGCCCGCTGTATAAATTTGACTCGCCAAAGAGCTTGCTTTTATCGTTACTATTCAGGGAAATCTAATAGTACGTTCTGCCTGACGCTTAATATTGACCGCAACGAGTTTTTGATATGATAGTCACTATGACTATCTAAAAATCAATAATGGAATATCTAAACATTTTTAGAAAACAAAGCTGTCGACATTTTCGTGACATTTATACCACCTTAAAAGTTAGTACAGGTTTTGTACACAAGCTCAATATGAACACTCATATAGAAATAACACTAAACAGCTTAGTAAGACGCACAAAACATACGGATCAATTAAAAGCTCTATTGAAAAAGAATGGAGGAAAACTCACTAGAAAAGGTCGATCACGTAATTGGAAGCTAGAGCTGTCTTATCAAGATAAGAAAACGGTTGTCAACGAACTATACAACTCAGATGAGCCAAGCTGGCTATGGATTGCCAAGTTGCTCGCGCAACAAGAAAAGACGCACTCACATGAACAGTTAGTCACCATTGCGCGCCAAGCACCGGCGATTACAGTTAATCAGCTCGTTGCTGAAACTAATTGCAGTCTTGCAGAAGCGCGTAAAGCGCTTGACGAACTTGAATGGCTTTAAGCCGATAAGCTATTTGGCCAATATTTAAGATCAAATCTCAGCTAGATCGCCCTTCTCTTCTAACCAGGCTTTACGATCTGCGGCACGTTTTTTACCCAATAACATATCCATGTTCTCGTTGGTGAGGTCATGATCATCAATGGTAAGTTGCACTAGGCGGCGAGTGTCACGGGCCATTGTTGTTTCACGCAGCTGAAGCGGGTTCATTTCACCTAGCCCTTTGAAGCGCTGGACGTTTATTTTTCCCCTTTTCTTTTCCGCTTCGATACGGTCAAGAATACCCTTTCGTTCAGCTTCGTCTAACGCGTAATAAACCTCTTTACCGATATCAATTCGATATAATGGTGGCATCGCAACGAACACGTGACCACGTTCGACCAAAGTTCTAAAGTGTTTAACAAACAAAGCGCAAAGTAAGGTTGCGATATGAAGACCATCTGAATCAGCATCTGCCAAGATACAAACTTTACCGTAACGTAGGCCTTCTAAGTCCTCTGAATTTGGATCGACCCCCAAGGCTACTGCGATATCATGCACTTCTTGTGAGGCTAAAATCTGACCAGAGTCTACTTCCCATGTGTTTAGGATCTTACCTCTGAGCGGCATAATCGCTTGATATTCACGGTCACGCGCCTGTTTGGCTGAGCCACCAGCCGAGTCACCCTCTACTAGAAACAACTCGGAGTTCATAGTCTCTACACCAGAGCAATCAGCAAGCTTACCAGGCAATGCCGGGCCGGAGGTCACTTTCTTACGAACAACTTTCTTCGCTGCTTTTAGGCGCTTCTGAGCATTACTGATACACAGCTCTGCTAACTTTTCAGCATCATCAGTATGCTGATTAAGCCACAAACTGAAGGAGTCTTTGACGACACCGGAAATAAAGGCGGCAGCTTCACGCGAAGATAGGCGCTCTTTAGTCTGTCCGGAAAATTGAGGGTCTTGAAGCTTGGCTGATAGAACAAAACAGCTCTTGTCCCATATATCTTCAGAGCTCAGTTTGATACCACGCGGAAGGAGGTTTCTGAACTCACAAAACTCTCTCATCGCTTCCAAGCAGCCGGTACGAAAGCCGTTAACATGCGTTCCACCTT
>NZ_LWGJ01001049.1:0-15851 GCF_001635845.1 Oleiphilus sp. HI0132
GTGAATGCTATTCTAGCGATGAATGCTGATATCGTCGGTTTGATGGAAATAGAAAATGACGGTTTTACTGAACAGAGTGCGATTGCTAGCTTAGTCGCGGCAATTAATGCGGCAGGTGGCGATTATGCTTATATTGATCCAGGTGTCGATCAAATTGGTACGGATGCAATTGCTGTTGGTCTTATTTATAGAAGTACCCAAGTAAAACCGATAAAACAAACGGTCATTCTGGATAGCTCGGTAGATTCGAGGTTTAATGATGATAAGAATCGACCAGTCTTAATCCAAACCTTTAAAGAAAAAGGTTCAAAGGAGAAGCTTACCGTTGCAGTCAATCATTTAAAATCAAAAGGAAGTGATTGTGACGAATTGGGTGATCCTGACATGAATGATGGCCAAGGCAACTGTAACTTAACACGTACAAGTGCCGCGACAGCATTAGTCGATTACTTGAATTCTGATCCAAGCAATAGTCGCGATAGTGATTTTCTGATCATTGGTGATTTAAATGCATATGCTAAAGAAGACCCCGTTTCTGTCATCAAAGAGGCTGGTTATGTTGATTTGTTTGAACACTTTGTAGGTGATAAAGCCTATTCTTACGTGTTTTATGGGCAGGCAGGTTCACTTGACCATGCTTTAGCGAGTGACAGCTTAAGCTCACAGGTAAGCGGAGTCACTGAGTGGCATATCAATACCGATGAGCCTCGTGTTCTTGATTACAACACTGAATATAAGAGTGATACTCAAGTAGCGGATCTGTATAGCGCTAGCCCGTACAGAGCTTCAGATCATGACCCTGTGATTGTTGAGCTAGCTTTGAAATCACCGTTAAAGGGTGATTTTGATGAGGATGGTGTTTTGGGCTTTGCCGACTTTTTAATCTTGATTGATCATTGGGGGTGTAGAGATCAAAGCTGCGCTCAATATGACTTAAATAAAGATGGAAAAGTCAACTTCCGAGACATTCGTAAGTGGCTTAAGTGGTACAGGAAGTCACGATAGTTTTCCTATTACCATTCAATTAAAAAAGGCAGCTCGAAAGCTGCCTTTTTTGAACTGTACACACTCTTAGCACAGCACATACTCGCGTTTACCAATACTCAGCTTTGGCCAAAGCCTTAACACTTCTGGAACGGCCATCTATTGCTTCGATCGAACAAGCTGTCAGTGACTGTGCCAGCCACCCTTCTGGCTGACTCAATTCAAACGGAGCCTTGACCACGTTCTCACTAATCGGCTCAAAGCCTACTTTAGAATAATAATTCGGGTCACCATAAGTAAAAACCAGTTCTACACCAAGAGATTGTAGAGACTCAATACCATAGTTAATTAAGGATTGACCTACCCCCTGCCCTTGACAGGTCGTAGCAACGGCAACTGGAGAAAGAATAAAAGCAAGCTTGTCATTTGGGAGAAAAAAGCGACTCAAGAAAATCGCGCCGACAAGTTTTTCATCTTTTGAGGCAACAAAACCAAGCAAGTCTTCTTCTCTAGTGCTGGCAATCAAATCGGCAACTAAATCGCCAATTAACAAACCCTCGTCCAGTCCCTCGGCCATAGAAAAGACATCACGGAACAGCACAATCACTTCTTGTGACTGAGCAGGCGTAAATTCAGATAAATTCATCAGACCCACCCTTCTAAAGATATAACGCGAGAATATCGAAGCTCTCCTATAGAGAGAGCCTATCAACGCTAAGCTTTTTTAACGTATTTCGGTGTCACTTTAAGCGCACCGATTCCAGGGATCTTACAATCAATATTGTGGTCATCAGAGCTTTCGATCAGGCGAATATTTTTGATCTTGGTGCCAACTTTTACGACTGAAGAAGAGCCTTTGATCTTAAGGTCTTTAATAACGGTAACACTATCGCCATCAGCTAACACTGCGCCATTTGAATCTTTTACAATCAAACGATCTTCATCTTCTTCAGCATTAATGGGCCATTCATGGGCGCACTCAGGACAAACAAAACTAGGGCCGTCTTCATAAGGGTATTCAGAATCGCACTTCGGGCAATTAGGCATAGATATTCTCTTTTAGGTTTCAACATGAATCTAACAATGAATCAGCCTGCCCTGGGAGCAAGCTTTAAAGTGTTATTATCTACCAATTAGCATTTAGAATCTTCTAAATAAGTAAGATCCTTTTATGTCGACACTTAGTTACACTTGCCTAAGCGCTAGACAGCGTTAAAATACTTAACCTTCCTAAGCTCATCCCAGGTATCTCTATGCAATCCGATTTTTGGTTCAATTGTTGGAAAAACAACACCATCGGCTTTCATGAAAGTGAAGCAAACCCTAACTTGGTAAAACACCTCGACTTGCTCAAGCTCGCCCCCGGTAAACGAATACTTTTACCTTTATGTGGGAAAACTCTCGATATTCCTTGGCTAGCCTCTAAGGGATTTCAGGTTGTTGGCATCGAGTTAAGCGAGTTGGCCATACAACAACTTTTCGATGAAATGGGCGTTCGGCCAGAAGTGAGCACCCAGGGGCAAATTAAACGCTATCATGCTGAGAATGTAGACATACTAGTCGGTGATTTCTTCAGTGTCGATAAAGAAACGCTTGGCCAGGTTGACGCTGTGTTTGACCGTGGCAGTTTAGTTGCTTTGCCTGTAGAGATGCGCAAGCAATATGCCTCACACCTCAACACTCTGGTTGCTCGAACGCCTCAGCTAGTGGTTTGCTATCAGTATGATCAGAGTCTAATGAGTGGTCCGCCTTTTTCAGTTAGCGAAGAAGAATTGCGACAACACTACGCACAGCATTACAACTTACGGCCCCTTGATAGCACGAAGGTTTCAGACAAGTTTTCAGCAGCCTTTCCTATCACTGAATATGTCTGGCTACTTGAGCGCGAGAATTAAACCCTCGGCCCTTTTATTCTTGTTAGCAAGCCTACTCACTAGAAAGAGAAGACCATGAAAGAAGACCAAGCTCGCTGGAATAAGCGCTTTAGCGAGCGCCCGATGGTTCAAGCGAAAGCACCCGCTTTTATCGAGGAGGCTTTAGACCAGCTCCTACCCGGCAGTGTGCTTGATATTGCCAGTGGCGACGGTGCAGCAGCCTTATTCCTAGCCGCGAAAGGCTTTACTGTATCGGCTGCCGACATATCAGAAGTCGCCCTGGATCGACTGAACACCTTCGCACAAGAGAAAAACCTAGAAGTAAGCACTTATACCTTAGACCTCGATCACCCAGAACAACTAAACGAGCTAGAGACGTTTGATAACATCGTGATGACGCACTTTAAACCAGCGCCTCATTATTGGCCCCTGTTCATCGCACTGTTACGCCCCGGTGGAAAGTTACTTTTGAGCACCTTTAACCTCACCCATCATGAGAAAAACGGCTTTTCCCGTCGCTTCTGCCTAGAGCCAGGTGAACTCAGAAATATAAACGAGCACCTGGAACTCGAGCATTTCGCCTCCATTCAACGAGGTGAAAGTTATATGGATGATTATCTGTTTCGCAAAGTGTAAGCCTTCCTACGCTCACTCAAAAGCGGAGTTCATAAGAACAAAGGGGAAGTACACGTCGTTTTTTAAGTGCAAAGAGATCTAAGCTTCTGAACCCTGACTGGCCTATAATAAAACTGTCTAAGAAATAGACAGCGCAGTAACTCCTAAAAAACAATAATGATCAATAGAGGTTTACCGTATGTTATTAAGTCATGTCCCTGGAATGTTCACACACCCCGATGAAGAGTGGGAATCAATAAGAAAAGAACATTCAAGCCCGCTTAAGATGGCCGCCTATATCTGCCTTCTCGCCTTGATTGCCCCAGTATGCGCCTACATTTCAACCACTCAATATGGTTGGCAAGTGGGTGAAGGTCAGTTAGTTTACCTTTCTCAATCGAGTGCAATGACGCTCAGTATTTTGACTTATGTCGCCATGGTCGCGGGCATTTACTTTATTGGCTTTATGATTGACTGGATGTCTCGCAACTATGGCAGTGGCCATGATGAGTTTGCCGCGAACGGAATAGCACTCGTCGCTTACTCCTGCACGCCTCTGTTCCTAGCTGGTTTAGCACCACTGTACCCAGAGCCTTGGGTGAATGCTGCTATTTTCCTCGCAGCAGCGGGTTATGCAGCTTACCTGATGTATGACGGTTTACCTCATGTACTGAAGATATCCCAGGATCAAGCCTTCTTCTTTGTCGGTGCGATATTAACAGTTTCTCTGGTTTATCTGGTGACAACATTAATCGGCACCGTCATTATTTGGAGCATGGGCGCTGGCCCAGAGTTTGTCACACGTTAAAGGGCAAACACTAAAAAGGAAATACCAAAACGCAGAAGGGGACTTATATTAAGCCCCCTTCTCATTTCATATGCCACTTACCACTGCAAACGAATATCTTTCATACGCTGTTTATCTGCTGGTAGCGTCGGCGCAGTATCCGGATCCACTTCCTTATAAACATTTGTCACCGGCGTAATGTTCGCGTCTCGACCATGGATAAAGTCCTGGTCAGCAACAATGGTCATGTAGGCTTTGTTTAAATCAAGTGCTCGACGAACAGAAGGCGTTAGCAGCTCATATACATCGGCGGCAACCACCTCTTCTTCCTTAACTGTTCCATCTTCATTAAACCATTTCTCTAGCATTTCACCGTTCTCACGAAACTCATCACCACCACCAACTCGCTTTAGGTAGTCCAGGATTTCACCTTCGGTATCACCCATTACCGGCGCATCTTTCATGCCCTTCAAGTTAATATAGCCCCAACCTTCAGAGCCTGTAACCTTCCGTGGAAATGCAAAAGTCTGATCTATCGTACTGCCAATCGAGGTATGACAACCCATGCAGAAGTTATGTTCTTCATAGCTTTGTCTACGCATTGAACCGTCGGCATTTTCTATGAAGCCCAGAATCATCCAACCAAAGCTGTTATCAAGCCCATGATCACCACGATTGATATACTTCGGCAATATTTCATCAATCTTTTCTTGTCGCTCGTTGCCATACATGGAAATCAAATCAGGCTCATCAAACAATTTGAATTTGCGCGTGTAACGCACTTCCTTCATTCGTGGTGACACACCTATATCACCATCAGCTGACACGCCTACATAACGAACAGTATGAAGGAATTGAACACCTTCAGGGTAAAGCATTGGTACGACCGCTACATCAGACGCTTGCCCCACATAGAAAGCGGGTCTATCGATTTCGTAAATCACACCAAGGTGACTATCATTATTCAAGTCGGTACAAAATACGCGCTCATCAACTTGTGGCAAGGATACTGAATCCAGGTTTTTAATCGCCGCTTCCATAATCGCAAGGTTAGCTAAATAAGTATCTCGTGAATAAGCACTGGTATCGTTAGTACAACTCTCGGCAGCCGCTCTGAACTCTTCAGGTAAGCGCACCATTACGTCATCTGTAGAGCCATTTGTTGGCCAAAAGGTGCTAGGTTGAGGTTTGTAATTAAATGCGACCCAGTAGCTGCCGTCTTTGGCAATGCCTTCGTCGTCAAAAGCATCTGCGCCTTGCTGTAAATTTACAAGTTTTGGGATAGGGCCTTCCCAATCCGAACTTGCTTCTAATTGCTCAATTAAAGGCGTGTAGTTATCCGTATTAATGTAATCAATAACCTCTTGATCTGAGATCTGACCAACCTTTTCAGTCTTATCTTCAAACAAGTTCTTCCAATGATTGGTCACCCCAACATCAGAGAAAGCATATTCTGCCTGTAATAAGCCATCGGCCATATAGTTTGTGCTGGAGCCAAAAGGATGTGTCTGGTGACAAGCCATACATGGATTGTGCTTTGCTTCATGTTTGGTATAACACTGAGGAGGGACAATCGCTTCTTTGTTATAGGTAATGCCATCTTCCGTCGCACGAAGCTGACCTGATGTTCCCTCATTAATCTCTGTCGGGAAATTAAGACTCGCTAATAGCTCTGTTTCAGCATCAGGGTCATTTTGTGTGTTGTTCTTGCTCGTATTCGAATCACTGCTACAAGCACTCATCAGAACAAGTAAGGCCAATAGGTTAATATATTTCATAAGAATTTCTTTAGTGTCTGAGAAAAAAGGAGGGCAACAATTCGCCCTCCCCTTGCAGTACTCTTAGAGTACTAACTTAATGAAAACTACAGTGCTGGATCTTCATATACCCAGATAACATTGTTTTCATGATTCCCAGTATCTTCACCAATCAATAGACGACCGTCGTCCATTACAGCTAGGTTATCCGGGTTAGAGATATTGTTAACACTACACTCATTCACATCACGATCAGAGTAGTATGGGCCACCCACAATTGCAGGAACCATAGTATCAACGTCTACGTTGCCAGCGTTTTCTTTCAAGGTCATACGATATACCACACCGCATGGGCCGTGAGTGCCGTCTAGCTGGATATCACCTTCATCATCAGCCATTGTTTTGTCAAATGATGACATAGCCATATACATGTAAGCCTGATCACCATCAGCAGCACCAGCATTCCACCAGTTATCTGCAAGACCATAGTTGATAACGACACCTTCCATCTTACGGAACTCACCCGTCGCGCCCAAAGCAACAGCGGCTTTACGGCTCTCTAGGAAAGCAGGGCGGTCATCAGTAAAGGGATCAGCTGCAACAGAACCGCTGCCATCTAGATCCTGAGAAAGCTTAGCTTCAGCCCAATCATTGATTTGCTGATCAGTAATATAGCTTGGGCTAGCAAGTGTGCCCACATCATATTCAGCAATTGCAGCTTCGATATCAGCTTCAGCACCGTGCGCAAGCTCAATCCACTCAATTGCAAAAGCAGCTTCAGAAGGATCGCTAACACCATTCGTCTGAGTGACTTTCGCAGCGTATAAAGTACCAGAGCTCATATCACCTGCTGCATCAGCAACAAACTTGAAGAACACAACACCCGTTCCGTCATCACTCAAGAATACTGTTTTCTGGTCAGGCATCACTACGCTGTTTTCGTGAGAGAAGCGGCCTTGAAGCTCAAGTTTATTTAGTTCTACGTTTGCAAGCGCTGGGTCTGCAGCAGTGCTAGACGTACCGACTTCAACAATGTAGCCATACTTGTACGGGTTTGGCCATGCACCAGAACCGTCAGTTGGGTAACCCAAGTACTGAGCAAGTGATTGAGGGTTGCTGAAGTATTGATATGATTCATCAAACCAATCAGCCGTGTCATCAAAGTAAAGCTCTTCTGCTGTCAAAGGCGTGCCCCAAGGACTGACAGTACCGAAGCAGTTTACCCACGTTCCATCAACTGAAGAGAAATCTAACATACCTTCAAGAGATATATTTTGGTAACCCGTCTCACCTGCGCCAAGGTTGCTTAGGTTCATACGGCTCATGCTTCCTGGGCGGTCTTCCCAGTTAGTGTATAGGTAGAAGCCTGTACCACCGTCAGAGATAACACCGTTAAAATCCGGGTCATTAGAGCTCTTAATCAGAGTCGTGCCATCGGCAGCAAGAATATCACCCATCTCATTGCCATCGACCAAAGTATCTTCTTGCTGAGCAAGAACTTGATAACGACCTGTTGCTGTCATAACCACTTCTTTATCAGCAGTTGCAATTGGCGCATCCAAGGCAGCAAAGTTAGCCGGGAAGTTATTGAAGTCTTCACCAACAACAACACCTACAGTGCCCTTGTCAAAAATCTTGCCGTCTGCGTCAGCAGTTGTATTTGAAGAACTTGGGTGCTGTACGTTTAAGAATAATGTGCCATCAGTATTTAAGAACATACCGGTGAATTCTGCACCAACTGGCGCTGTTGCATAGCGCTTTAGCCCCATAGGAATATAGTTAGAAATACCATCGCTACCGTCTGCACCATCAGCGCCATCTGTACCGTTAGTACCATCAGTACCATTCGTTCCATCAACACCTGCTACACCAGCTGCACCTGCAGCACCCGCCTCACCATCATCACCATCTTCACAGCCTGCTAGCGCTAAGGTTGCAAGAAAAATGGCCGACACTAAAGGTCTTTTTGTAAACTTAGAACCCACACTCATCGTAACTCTTCCTCAAATAAAAAATCTTAGAATAGATGTTTTTTGCATGCGAAAGTTTGCAGAGCGGAAGTGAAAGTTTAGTGACATTTATGTGAATTAAAAAATACGGTTTCATCAATATAGAGCAGAAAAACCACATAAAAACGCACCGCGCCACTTGCGTTATAGCGCTATAACGCGGGCACCACAATTAGTCGAGATTCACTTAATAGAGACTTAATCGTTATTAAGCGAGATTGCTGCATCACCCAGTCTGGGTTCTTGCGGTATTCGTTCAGATTACTAATAAAGCTGGCACTGGCACCTTCGGCTTTCTGTATTTCTTCTTCGATTGTCGCTTTGGCAGATTGATGCAAGGCATTGGCCTCACCTCGCGCTTGAGCCATTCTAGAGTTTCTTATGCTTTTCTGCTCCTGAACTCTTTTTCTTTTTTCCGTTCTCGCGATCGTTGCTTGATCAAAATTCTTTTTAATAGAACCGGGAGGCTTCAGCTTTTTAATTTGGATCGCAGTCAACCTGATACCTAAATTCAAGTCCCGTGCCTGCTGTTGAATGGAGTTCTTTAGATAGCTTTGAAATTGAATTCGACCCGTTGTTAACAAGTCGTTAATTGGTTTGCTGGCGATATATTGGATCACCTCAGCGGATGATACTTCAAATAGCAGCGCTTCAGGGTCGAGCGCCTGCGTACGAAAGATGCCAGGCTCCTCTATGGTATATTGAAGTATCAGACTGACCTCCAATAAGTTCTGATCGCCCGTTGTCAGCTCCCTCTGAATTGGCGCCGATGTTTCCTCCACCATGTTCAGTTCCATTGAGCGTACCGAAGTCGCCTGTATCTTCTCTACCGTCTCCATGGGCCAAGGTAAATGATAATGCATGCCAGGCAAGACCTGATCGTCGACTATCTTTCCGAATCGCAATAGTATTCCACGCTGCTCAGGACCAACAGAGTAAAAGCCACTTAAGAGATATATCAAAGGCAAGAGCCCTAAAAAGATCACCCACAAGACATGCTTATTTGACGCGAGTATATTTCTTAAATCACTTAGCATATGCATCTGACGCTCCGGGGCTCTCCAACAAGCGCTGAACGAGTGGTGACTCACTAGATAGAACCAAGGTCGTATCGTTACCCATCATGTCTTTGTATAAATCCATGCTTTTTCGAAACTGGTAGTATTCCGGGTCTTGGGCATAAGCCTCGGTAAATATTTCGGTTGCTCTGGCTTCCCCTTCACCCAACATGGTTTGCGACTCTCGATGCGCTTTAGCCAAAAGCTCACGTACCTCTCGTTCAGATTCAGCCTTAATTTTTTCAGCCTCTTCAGTACCTTCGGCACGATAGCGAGCAGCAATACGTTTTTGCTCTGCAATCATACGGTCATAGATAGCCTGAACATTTTGCCTAGGGAAACCAAAACGGTTCGGGCGAATAGCAAGCACTTCAATACCGTAATCCTGTAAGGCAACCGGAGCACTATTTGCAGTAATTTCCTCAAATATGCTTCGCAAACTGGATTTGTCAGGCCTTGTAGAGAATATGCCACTCAAGGTCGCATGACCTATTGCAGCACCAATATTAGACGTCACCAGATCGGTCAGCCTCGATTGTGCGACTTCGAGATTACGCAAACTACCCAGAAAAAGCTCAGGCTTTGAAATTCGCCATAAAGCGAAGCTCTGAATCACTAAATTTCGACGATCGCTTGTCACATATTCAGATGCAGGTAGCTTAAGTAAATGCATTCGCTTATCCATAAATACCTTGGTCTGAATAGGCGCAGGCAATTTAACCGTTAGCCCTGCTTGAGTGATGGTGCGAACAGGTTTCCCAAACTGCATAATGACGGCAGCTTCATTTTCTTTCACCACTACCAGACAAGTCGTCAGCAGGTAGCCCATGATTATCAGGACTCCAAGAATCCAGGAAACTCTTTTCACACTCTTAACCTCATGTATTAGAAAGTTAGCGACGATCGTTTTGCGGTAACCATAATCGAAGCTGCTGATTGGAAATCTTTGGGTCTATCACAGTAATTTGTTTACCCTGAACTTGTTTTGCTAAGTTATTTTGACGGCTCTGATAATGAAGCGCTTCGGTTTGGCTCTGAAATAAACTTTGCAAAGGCAAGTATCGATTGATATCTCCCTCGGCACGCTCTATTTGTTCTGCCTTCGTTGCTTGAGCCCGATTAACTTCTCCTAAGGCTTTTGCATTGGCATTCGCCAAATCTTCCTGGCTTTTGGAGTCAGCACTCAATTTAGCCTTTAGCATCTTTTGATAAGCATTGAATCTTTTCCAGTGCGAATCGACGACACTAGGAGGAGCTTTAATAGATTGGATATGAGAGCGAATGTAACGAAGTTCCAAACCGGAAGCAGATAGGTCTTCACGTATCAGCTTATTTAGTCGACTCTCTAAAGGCTTTCTCGGCCCATTAAGTAAAGTCAGGTACTCGTTCTCTGCCGCAAGCGTAAGCAAAGCAGATTCTGCATAGCCGCCAAGAATATCCTTTTGAACTGCCGGATCGAGCAACAACTGATGGTAAGGTTCCAGCGAGAAGTGCAGCTTTAGATTAATATCGACCAGGTTTTCATCACGGCTTAGGAAGAACTCTCCTTCGCCTTTCACCTGAGGACTTTTTCCATCAATTTTGTTTTGCCACAGACCGCTGGCAACAGAACTTTCTTGCTCTATATTCTTACGGGCACTATCGGTATCAACACTCAAGATATTACTGTCTTGAAGAATGACTAGCCCTCCAAGCGGCCAAGGAGCCTTATAGTATAAACCTGGAGACAAGTGCTCATTATCAAAATGATGCAGGAGGTGGCCATAAGCAACGTGCCCGTGAGGTACGATACGAAAGCCACTGAGTAAATAAGCAGTGCCCAGCAATGCAGCAAATATCGCCAGGTTTGCAGGTTTTCTAAGCTGTTTAGAATGATGCTGGAGGTGCTGAACCGACGGCATATCCATCAGTTTATCCATCAACGATACTTGCTTCAGCTCTGCACCGGTAAGCAAACTCTTAATACCCGAAATCAAAAGCTCAAGGCCGGCTATCGTAACCATCACAGCAATAATCACTGCGACAATCTCATCGAGGTAGATACCTATCATTGTACCTATCAATGAAAGCAAGACCGCAATTGAAGAAAATACATCGAGTTGACTATGATAACCATCCGCCACCAGAGCCATGGAGTTAGTTTCTTTACCTACCCAGGTTTTTAAACGAGACATTAACCAAGCAATCGCTATACATAACAATATACCTACGATGCCAACCCATAAATGTTGTAAATCTTCTGCCTCTTGGGATTTTATTTCCTGAATAATTTCTACCGGAACGTAAAGAATCAAGCAGGACATTATGATCGCCAGAATAGATTCCAGCTGATGCGCTTTTTCTTCAGAAATGGATAAGCGCCCTTTCTCGACAGAAACGCGAATACAGATGCCACAAAGTAAGGTAAGCGAGACCAAAATATCAGACAGGGAGTGATAAGCGTCAGCAAGTAGCGCTGTACTGCCTGTTATCCACGATGTTACTAACTTGATGGCCGTTAATATCAAGTCTGCAACAATAGCGATTAACGATGTACGAATTCGTCGATCTGAAAACAAGAGGGTCACCTAGTTCAAAAGAGAAGGTGAGTCTCTCAACTAAATGTGACAATTTTGTGTCAGTTTATTTGGAGTCAGAGTAGAACGGCACTTGCTTAAGCATATTTTCAATCTGAATACATGTTTATCTATAGGGTGCAATTCAGATTAAATAAGAGCCATTCATTTAAGGGCCCTTCTTTTGGTTTTCTCCGTGCAGACCATCGGCCGCTCTGTGTCCTTTGTGGTGGATTCATTTTTGGTGTCTTGATCTTCAAGATTAAGGCCCTTAACCACAGAGGGCACAGAGCGCTTTGCTGCACAGAGGAATAATGTTTTTCTAGGCACCCACTGTAAAAAAGTGAAATTCAGTTTAAGTAAGTGCCATACCGCCCGGAGTAAAAACTGGCGTTCTTACTCTGGGCCTAAATATCTATTTAATACTCATAAACCTCGGTGATGGCATCAGTCATGTGGTAGCCCGCAGTCGCAAATTCAGTCATCGACAACTTCGCCTTCATTACCCCACTTACCCAGACAGGCGTCCAAAATTCACTAGTCATTAAGGGCTCTTTTAAAGTCACATAAACGATCTGATTTTCAGGAGGCGGCGGTACATGAATGCAAGCTCCTACATAGGGTACCAGCAAGAATTCCGACACCGAGTCAGCGGTGAATTTGAGAGGAATAATATAACCCGGAATCTTGAGTTTCTGTTGATCAAGAGATTTCACGACTGGTGCAGGCTCCTGAACCTGAGCAGGTATTGGGTTTAGGTCCCCATCGTAAGCCTGCCCCTCGAATGACTCACCTTCAAAGGCGCCGCTTTCGAAAGACTCTCCTTCGAAAAACTCCTGCTCTTGTGGCACCGGAGGCTCCCAACCTTCGGGCATTAAATCATCCCAGGATATCTCTTTATACGTGTCTTTCCCTATTGCAAAAGCAAGCGGAGAGACAACAAGCAACACAACTAAAAGCACTCTTAGTAGCTTCATTTACTTTCTCCTAAAGTTTGATCGACATGCCGTCAGCTAAAGATTGTTTATAGGCTCGATAGCCCGGTATACAGCCGATTAACAAACTCATACCGACGACCGCTGCCACCAAGGCAAGCTGCTCAGAACCGAAGCTAGTCAGCGATATCGTTAAGCCATAGCCTTGCAATAAAGATTGACTCATCAATACAGCACCGAAAAATACCGCCAACCCTAGCGCACACCCAAGCACTGCAAACAGCAAGGACTCTGAGGCCAGCAGTACAAATATCTGGTTCGGCCGGCAACCTAAAGAACGGAGAATCGCAATTTCGCGCCGACGTTCATTTAAACTGCTAAGAATACCCGTTAATAAGCCAACGAAGCTATTCAATAAAACGAAGACTGCAATAATCAGCAAAGCCTTTTCGGCCACACCAATTAACTGCCACAATTCCCCCAAAGCAAGGCCTGGCAATACAGCTAATAAGGGTTCTTTTTTGTATTTGTTTATCGCTCGCTGGATACGGAAAATTTCCATTTTCGACTTTAAGCCCAGCATAAATGCCGTGATTTGTTTTGGTTGAAGATCCATTTCTAGCGTTTGTTCTGCAGTGACCTTGTTCCGAGATTGTGTACCCGACTGCCAATCAATATGTAATGCTTCAATACCTTCCAAACTAACATGAATCGTTCGATCAACAGGCGTGCCTGTGCGGGCAAGTATGCCAGTTAGTATAAAAGGTTTATCATCATGCCGGGAGAACCCGGTATCGTTAACACCGTGCGCCAAGGTCAGCTGATCACCAATTTTATAGCCTAAGCTTTCCGCAATCTCAGCACCAATCACCGCATCATAAACCCCGTCAAAGTGCTTCCCTTGCTCGAAGTCCAGCCCTCTGTCATCAGCAAAGCGGTAGTGTTTGAAATAATCCTGCGTGGTGCCCATCACTCTATAGCCTTTGTGAGAGTCCCCAAGTGAAATTGGAATAGCCCAGGCAACCGACTTGTGTGAAGAGATTTTTTGATAACTATCCCAGCCGATATTGTTGGTTGCATTGCCAATACGAAAAACGGAATACAATAACAACTGCACCGAACCACTTCTCGCGCCGACTAATAAGTCTGTGCCTGAAATCGTATTGGTAAAACTATGCTTAGCCTCTTTACGCACCGTATCGACACTCAGTAATAGAAAAACGCTGATACAAATACTAAACAAGGTTAAGCCACTGGTAAATTTCCGGTTGAGGATACTTTTCAGCGTTAGCTTCATCAGCAGTGCCCAATTCATAACACGGCCTCCTGCCCTTTATTTGAAGACTGTTCGCAAGCGCGGTTGAGTTCGCCTAACTGAATACTGCGATCAAAAGCGGCTTCCAGGCCAGCATCGTGGCTAACAAACAATATGGTCGCACCACTTTGCTTACACTCTTCTAGTAGTAACTGAATAAAGTGTTCACGTGTATCGGCATCCAATGCAGAGGTCGGCTCATCGGCAATAATGAGTTCCGGCGAGCCAATCAAGGCCCGGGCGGCGGCGACACGCTGCTGTTGGCCAACGCTCAAATCAGATACTTTTCGTGTCAGCATGGAGCGATCATTTAGCTGAAGCTGCGATAACAAGCGATAAGCTTCCTCTTCCAGGCTGCCCGACTTTGCTAATACTCGTTGAGTACGCAACTTAGAAAATTTACATGCCAGTGTGATATTTTCAATTACCGACAAATAAGGAATCAGGTTAAAAAGCTGAAAGATAAAGCCTATATGATCAGCTCTGAAGTGGTCTCGCCGGCTCTGACGCAGCTTGCTAATATCCGTCCCCAAAACCTCGATACAACCCGCATCAGGTAGGTTGATCCCACCTATAAGGCTTAACAAGGTCGTCTTCCCTGTACCACTCTCCCCTTTAATAAAGACACCTTCGCCACTAAGCACTTCAAACTTGGGGATATCGAGAACATCCCGCTGGCCCGAAGGCCAGCGGAAGCGTAAGTTGTCTACTTTCAACAGTACTTGTTTAGCATCCATATTAGAACGTAATACTCGTTTTACGGTGATCAAGCTCCTGTAAGCTCTGACCTGCGCTTGAAATAACCTGTGCTTCAACCTCCTGAAGAGAATTGAAGAGTTCAAACAAGCTAACCTTTACATCTTTCAGTGCCGCGATATTTTTACACTCGAAATGATACTCAGCTTCAAACTCACTATGTGATGCTTCGTGGTGATCATCATGTTCATCGTGATGCTCGTCATCGTGGTCCTCATGATGCTCGTCGTAATGCCCCTTATGCGCTCCTGACAATAGCGCAGAAGAAACCGTTACATGCTCCAATTCGCAACCAGCACTCGAGCTCAATTGAAATAAGCGCTTAGCATCTTTAAGAATGCCCTCAGCTGCTTCGACTTTTGCCTTCTGTTCAGCGGTATTAGGCTGGTGTTCAAAACCAACAATATTCATCGCAGGTGACTTAAACACCATCTGCAACTCGTCCTTTTCCTGAACCACCGTCAATGTTGCATGACCATGTTCATGGGCTTCATGCTCTTCTTCAAAGGCAATCGCTACACGACTAGAAAGGGAAATAACTAAACAAACAAATAAACACTGAACCAGGTAGTTCTTCATACATAACTCCACATTAAAACGCTGTGCTGACGCACAATAAAATAATAAGACTTTAGAAATAAAAACTAAGCCTTAAAAGGTGGCGCTCTAGCGAGAAAGCTAAGGTGTGTATGGTTTGATTCATCCTGCTGACCGGGCCGTTTATAGCTAAGGCCTACAGAGACTAAACCGGAAAAGACATCACTCGGTACACAGCCAGTAAGGGAAGAAACAATCAGACAAGCTTCACACAAAGACTCAAATGCATGCTCAGTAGCAAGCTCCTCATGGTCTTGAGAACCACTGGAATGCTGATGATGAACATGATCGTCATGACTTAGCAGGTAAGGTGCAAAGCTGCTCTCCACGTGCTTCGCGGGATTATCCAAACGAAGATGTTCACTTGCATGGAACATGGCAAAGCTCGATGCAAAGAGCATCGTAAGGGCCAGGAAGTAGTGAAATAAAGCACGCAAGGGTTTAGTCATGCCAGCATTCTAAACAAACACTACAACAATTCAACTTTTGATATTTGGGCATGGAGCCCCCTGCCGACCAACGAGGGGCTCCTCAGCAGATAATTCTCCCGTCATAACACCTCTATTGCAATGCTTCATGATAATCATTATCATTTGTATTATTAATAAT
>NZ_LWGJ01001050.1:0-543 GCF_001635845.1 Oleiphilus sp. HI0132
TTAGGGTTACTAGAGTGGATAAGTAAGCTAAGCGTTCCATCAATATCTGTTGTCGCACCATAACTTATATCTCCAACTGGCGAGGATAATGTCGCCGCCGTCGCTGCATTATCGGTATAGCAAAAACCCTTAACGCCTACACTACCACCACAAGACTCATCTAGCTCCAGGTTTGCACCCAAGCGCCAAAAATCACCTTCATAGTTTTGTGTAATCGTGCCATCAGCACGTACAGCACTTATCGTCAATTCAGGGACAGTATTCCATTGAAAGGCCTGATTCATATAAGTGAAGGGCGATAGTCCAACGACATTACACGCTGGGGCAAAATTTCCTCCTGTGACGGAAAAGCTCACATCAAAACGATCAGGGATAAACCGACCAACATTACCACTTGTACCACCGCTGACGACTTCACCCGCATAATCGGGCACGGCATAGGCTTCCATAGTGAAAACCCCCACCTCATCTATTTGTTGCGTCACCGACACAACACCATCATCTGCCAATGTAAAGGCCACATTGCTCTCGGCAACATTGGCA
>NZ_LWGJ01001051.1:0-5305 GCF_001635845.1 Oleiphilus sp. HI0132
TTGCCCCTGAAAAAAACCTTCGAGGCCCTTTCCAAGATGGTTTGTAACCCTTTCGGCTGGGCTGGTGAAAAATTCAGAAAAAGGCTTGGCGATCGGGTGGCTGGAGTGGTGTTCTAGTGCGGCAGCGATTTCAAGCGCTTTACTTTCTCCGCAGTGACTAAAAAGCTTCACACCAGAAATGCTGAGTTCACCTTTGGTTAGTGTCCCTGTTTTATCAAAAACAATATCAGTAATCTGGTTCATGGCTTCTTGCGCATGAGATTTGGTGATTAAGAAGCCTTTGCTGCGAAGGAATGTGTTGGCACTGGTCATTGCAGTTGGTGTTGCTAGAGATAAAGCGCAAGGGCAGGTAACAACCAAAACAGATAAAACAATGGTGAACACTTCGTCGGGGTTATTAAAGTACCAGTAGAGACCAACGACGCAAGCCGCGAATAGTACACCTGCTACAAAATGGCTGGCAATTTTATCTGCCATTAATACGGTTTTGGGCTTCTCACTTGCTGCTTTATCAAGGAGCTTAATAATCGCTGCGACACGGCTCTCTTTGGGAGTAGCGGTAATGCGAACGAATAAGGTATTTTCGACATTAGCGGTGCCACCACTTACCTGAGCCCCAAGCGCTTTTTCAATGGGGAGAAACTCTCCTGTGAGGGCTGACTCGTCGACTTTGGAAACACCTTCAATAACCACGCCATCGGCAGGAAATACTTGGCCCTGTCTAACCACCAGTACCTCTCCAATTTCAAGCTGGTGAGCAGGTTTACTTTTTTCGCCATCTTCGGTTCTAATGATCGCTGTTGTAGGCAATAGTTTACCCATTTCGGCATCGCTGTTCAGGTGCTTATGGCGAGTTTGCATTTCCATAAACCGGCCAAGCAATAGGAAGAAGGTAAACATCGCAACTGAGTCGAAATAGACATCGGTCTCAATGCTTGCTTCGCCGTTTATCGTCAGGAAAGCACTGGCAAAAAACGCGGTCAGGATAGCGAGCGATACAGGGATGTCCATCGTTAAATGACGTGTTTGCAAGTCACGTAAGGCCGCTCGAAAAAATGGTAGCGCTGAAAAGCACACAACGGGTATGCACATTAACATGCTGACCCATCGAAAGAAGGAGATAAACTCGGCATCGATACCGCTATAGATGCCTAGATACAAGGGGACTGAAAACATCATGTTTTGCATCGCCGCTATACCAGCGACAGCGATACGAAACATTGCGCTGCGTTTCTCTTTCTCGGCAAGTTGTCTCGCTTTGTCTTCCTGATAGGGGAAGGCTTTGTAGCCTAGCTTGCGTATTTTAATCAGGATTTTGCTTAGCTTGATCTGTTCATTGTTCCAGCTAAGTAGCGCTTTGTGAGTCGTATGGTTGATTGATAGATTTATCAGGCCGGGAAGTGAGCTGATTTCGCGCTCTAAGAGCCAAATACAAGCGGCACAGGTAATTCCTGAGATACTAAGTGCAGCATCAGACTGTTTGCCATCTACCGTAACAAAGTCAGTTTGTAGCGCCGGGTCATCATAAAGAAGTAGTTCATCGCGTTGTGCGTCGGTGAAGTCGTCGGGCTTTAATGAGGCTTCAGTGCGGTGTTGATAGAAGTTATCGAGACCACCAGAGACAATGGTTTCTGCGATCGCTAAACAACCATAACAACAAAACGATTGTTGTTCTCCGCCAATCTCAATCTTTGCGCTAAAGCCTTTTGGAATCTCTTCATTGCAGTGGTAGCAAGTCTTGCACATGTGTTGCCAACCTAGTCCTGCGACTTGCTAGCAGTCTCGTTATTTTCGGTGCCACCTATATTAAGCGTTACTTTTCCTGTCGGGAAGGTGACTTCTTCTCTAATCCGCCAGCTTTCGTCAAAGGCATAGAGGTCGACATATCGACGGCCATCAACTGGTGATGTTAAATCTCCAACAAACTGGCCTGATGGTGTCGGCAGAAGCTTGATAACTTGATCTTGGTCTCCCACGGTTGGGTGTAGAATCTTCAAGGTTAAAAAGGCTTGTTGTTGGAGAGTAGGGTGATACTTGTCACCGACTAGCTCAATAATGATGGCTTGATCAACAATTTCTAAGGTTGGTTTCAAGCCGAGGTCATCCGCCATATTATCTTGTTCAATCGTCTGGTTTATACCCATGCCATCCTTGTAATAGTTGTCGCTAACCAGAGTGTCACGACCAACAACAGCAACAGTTACCATAATGCTGCTGAGTATAACCGAAGCAATAGGTACGCTCAGGACAAACCAAAGCCACGGCTGTTTGAACCATGGTTTTTTAGCTTGTTCATCTTGTGCTGCTTTCATTTCATTACCTCGGTTGTGCTTAGTTAATTTCTATTGTGTCGCTTTATTCAGCGCTGCCTAAAAAGCGGCTTTCGCTTGATGCGACCAAGTCTGGGTTATCTGTAGCCTTGACGGTAATCTCAATATCATAGTGGGTGACTTCCATATGTATGGGGTCGACTTCTATGCTAGTTGGTTGAGTGTATACTTCTCCGGCTTTCACGGATACCGTAGTGGGTGTGGTAATCTTTATCCCTTCAATGCCTTTGACGGTAATGTCAAAATCATGGGGTTCATCGCTCATATTCATAACTTTGAGAATATAAGTGTTTTCGATTTTACCTAAACCCGTTAGCTGGTATAAAGCGCCCCGATCTTTTATTACGTCTAACTCTAGTGGAACACGTGTTGCAACGGAATAGGCAAACGCACCCATCATGCCGAGTAATAATACAGCGTAGGCAATGGCTTTGGGTCTTAGTATATGGCTCTTCTTACCGATGAGGGCATTCTCAGTGGTGTAGCTGATTAGACCTCGGTCATACTTCATTTTGTCCATGATTGAGTCACAGGCGTCGACGCATAAGGCGCAGCCAATACACTCATACTGAAGCCCATCACGAATATCGATGCCCGTTGGACAAACCTGTACACACATGCCGCAGTCAACGCAGTCGCCAAGGCCTTGTTCTTTATAATCAACATTACGTTTGCGGCTTCCTCTTGGGTCTCCACGACCTTTGTCGTAGGAAACAACAAGTGTGTCTTCATCAAACATTACAGATTGAAAGCGTGCATAAGGGCACATGTATAAACAAACTTGTTCACGTAACCAGCCAGCATTCAGGTAGGTTGCAACTGTAAAGAAGCCAATCCAGAATATTGCCCAGGCGTCGACTACACTAAAGGTGAACAGATCTGGAACTAACTCACGAATAGGGTAGAAATAACCGACAAAGGTCAGGCCGGTGCCAAAGGAGACCAATAACCAAAGAGTGTGCTTAAGGGTCTTTTTGATCATCTTTTCAGAGCTGAATTCCGCTTTATCAAGCTTCATTCGTTGGTTCCTGCTCCCTTCAACCTTTTCCTCAATCCACATGAAAATAAAGGTCCAGGAAGTTTGTGGGCAGGTATAACCACACCAGACGCGCCCAAAAAGGGTGGTGACGAAAAACAGACCGTAGGCACAAATGATTAGAAGCAGTGCTAAAAGAACGAACTCTTGTGGCCAGAATGTCATGCCGTAGATATGGAATTTACGTGCAGGGAGGTCGAAATGAACCAGTTGCTGGCCGTTGATTGATATCCAGCAAATTGAAAAGTACATGGCCATCAAGGCCCAGAGTGAAAACTTCCTGATTCGCTGAAAAAGACCGGCAATTTTTTTGACGTAGATTTTTTTTCGAGACTCGTAGAGCTCGACGGTCTTACTGACGTCTGCTTGCTTTGAATCTTGGCCGTAGACTTCCAGTTTCTGCGTACCGGGTTCGATATTTTGGGCTGGGATCTTCTTAGACATAGGCAACGGCTTCCATATCTAGTGGAGGAAAGGTTTCTTTTCTAGAAAGTCTGTGATGAGCAAAGGCTGTCTAGAGAAGAGATCTTATATTCTGTGAGAGTGGGCCTGGCTACTCAGCCAGGCCCACGAGTCTCAGACAGTCTTATTTGTTAGATAAGCTGTAAACGTAAGCTGCAAGTAGGTGAACTTTGTCTTCACCAAGTAGGTCTTTTTGTGCTGGCATTACGCCTGCTCGACCATAAGTGAGTGTTTGATTGATCTTAGATGCCGTGCCGCCGTAGAGCCAAACATCATCTGTTAGATTTGGTGCGCCGACGGCTTGATTACCCTTAGCCTCAGCCCCATGACAGGCTGCACAGGCAGTCTGGTACATCGCTGCGCCGGCATCAACAGCTGCTTTATCATCACTACGTCCACTAAACGAAAGTAAGTAATGAGTCATATTTTGTATGTCAGTTTTGCTCATAGCGGGATTTAAACCTTTGGCAGGCATTTGACCGTTTCGACCATACAGGAGGGTGGTTTTGATCGCGTCTGGACTTCCACCATATAACCAGTCGTGGTCAGTCAGATTTGGAAAGCCTAATGCGCCGCGACCTGTTGATCCGTGACATACTGAGCAGTTATTAGCAAACAAACGCTGTCCTACTTTCATTGCTTCGGCATCTTTGGCGAGTTCTTCAATTGGCTTTGCCGCGTAGGCTTTGAATATAGGTGTGTACTTTTCATCAGCTTCAGCAACTTCTGCTTCCCATTGACCGGTAGAAGACCAGCCTAAGAAACCTTGGAAGTTACCTAAAGTCGGGTACAGCAATGCGTATGCGAATGCAAAAACAACTGAACCGATAAACATATGGAACCACCACTTTGGAAGTGGATTATCGTACTCTTCGATCCCATCGAAGGCATGGGGCATCTTTTGTTCAGTCTCTTCATCTGTAGTTTGGCTTTTTCGGGTGGCTACTAGCAGCCATGTACTACCGATCAAAGTACCGATAATAATGACTGAGACCCATACACTCCAAAAACTAGTCATGTTCTTCTCTCTCTTTTTCGCTCAAGGTACGTTCCGCGATATCGTCATCCTGAAAGGGCAGGTTGGCTGCATCGTCAAAATCTTTTTTCTTTTTGCCGTTATAGGCCCATAAGCATATGGCGACAAAGGCGATCATGACCAAGATGGTAGATAGACCGCGTAACGTGTTGATATCCATAATATTGGTTCTTACTTGTTCTTAAGAACGGTGCCAAGCTGCTGTAGATACGCAACCATAGCTTCGATTTCTGTTTTACCTTTCACCGCTTCTGCTGCACCGGCAATGTCTTCGTCGGTGTAGGGAACGCCTACTGTACGAAGTGCTTCCATTTTCGCAGCAGTACCTTTGTGGTCTACGATAGCTGTAAACAACCAAGGGTAGGACGGCATTTTGGACTCAGGTACAACATTACGTGGGTTATAAAGGTGAGCACGTTGCCAGTCGTCACTATAGCGACC
>NZ_LWGJ01001052.1:0-4159 GCF_001635845.1 Oleiphilus sp. HI0132
AAGCAATAAAACAAAAGCTTATCTACGATAGCAACGTCATACCTTTCAAGGCTCACTTCTCAGCACGGTCAATTGGCGCCGCAGTTGACATCGTTCGAGAAGTCCTACTCTATTTACCCCTTGGCAGCTTATTATCACTATACCTGAGTCTAAAATATAAAACGCTCGTAATTCTTACCGTCACCTTGTTATATGGATTGAGCATTGAACTACTGCAAGTTCTCGTTATTGGTCGTTATGTCGATTTAACTGACTGCTTATTAGCATCGCTAGGCGGGCTTATTGGTGCCACCACGGCACATTTATTCGCTTCGGCTAGTCCGTCAGTGAAGGAGCATTAACCGAGCGCTACAAAATTAGACAACACTCGGAACTAAAGCCAGCCCTTTCTTCAGCTTTCACAGGCAAAGTGTTTAGCCTTGATAACACTTTTGATACTCTTCATTAGCAGACTCCAACGAAAAGTTCTCAATCATATGCTCCCTTGCTTTTTCACCCAAGCTTCGACGCAACTCATCATCTTCACATAATTGTGTAATAAGTTTTGTCAGGTTCTCAACATCAGCATACTCATATAAAAAGCCGGTTTGATCATCCAATACTAACTTAGGGCTATCCCCCACATTTGTCGCTATCACGGGTATTCTTCTCGCCATAGCTTCCATAATGGCCAAAGAAAGCCCTTCCTGCTCAGAGCAAACCGCCAAGACATCGAAAGAGCCGTACACCTTATCTCTATCAAGCTCCATCCCGTGAAATATACACTGCCCATCGTTCAAAGCCTCTAAAGCCAAAGCTTCTAACTTGCTGCGTTCAGGACCATCACCAAAGAAGTGGATTTCTATCTTTTCTCTCAATGTAGCATCCAACCGACTAACCGCATTGATCAGGCCTTTCTGCCCTTTCAATGCCACCATGCGCCCCACAGAACCTATACGAAGCTTCGTTGACTCGATGTTAGCCACTTGCAGTGGTACAAACACACCATTGCTAATCGTCACAAGTTTTGACTCTTTCCAACCGTGCGTATTGTAGAAAGCCTTCTTCCCTGCATCAGAGACAAAAGTCACCCAAGATACAAACAAGTTGGCGAAACGATGAATTAAACGCCACTTCTTACTCGCCAAAGGAGCGATTCCATGCCTTGTATAAACTATTCGAACCCCCAACAAAAATAGAAAAGGCAATAGAGGAACAAAAAAGCGTAAACCAAATGGACTATGGATATGCAATACGCTTTTGGAAGACTTTGTACGGAAATAGTGCCATACCGCCTTGTAGTCACGAAAACGGTCACCTGAAGATAAAATACAATTCAGGGATTGCTTTGATGCTTCGGTATCTAATGCACACTCTTCGGAAGAGCAGGAAAATACCTCAACATGATCACCGGCTTGTTCTTGTACCGCCGATAAGTCCAATACAAAGCGTTCAGCACCACCAACCTTAAGGCTAGAAAGAACATGTAGAACCCTTGCGCCACCGTTTACTGCCATATAATGTGAATCCTTCGCTCATGTCTTGATAATTTCACTTTACTCTATCGTAGAATCGAGTATAAAACTATTCTGAATTATTATTGTTACATTGCTTACTTGGGTCGACTATGGAAAATCTAGCTCAAAAACCAGTTACTATTGTTATTTCACCTAGGGACAGATACACCGGCTTAGAAAAGTGTATCGAAAACGTCTACCAGTTTACCGATTCAAAACTGTTCAACCTAATCATACTTGACCTAGGCTACCCTAAGTCGATCATAGAGTTAGCAAAAAAGGCCCTGCAAGGAAAAGATAACGCCAAAATTATCGACTACGGCTTTATCATCCCAATCGATGCAATGTCGAAAGTGCGAAACGAAATAAATACTAAATACACTGTTTTCTTAGATAACGATTCACGCACAACTGAGGGCTGGTTACCGCCTATCATCGAAACAGGTGACCAAAAAGAAGCAGCTGTCATCTACCCCGTAACCCTGGAATCCTCTGGCGTTGATGAAGGTGCAGACTTGCGCAATCACCTTTTTACCACCGAACTACGTGCAGTCGATGTAGAAAACACTCCCTACCTGATCGAAGAAAAGACCTTCCGTCGGACCTTACCAGAAGACCTGCCGCAAGAAGTGACTGAAAGCCAAGCGTTTGAGCTTCATTGCGTTATGTTCAATACCGAAGTCCTGAAAAGCCTTGAACTCCCGCACATGACTATCCGAGAGCACCTGGATATCGGCATGCAGCTGAAGAACCGAGGCCTAAAGCTTTATGTAGAGCCTCGTTGCAATATTATCTTTGATAACTTAGGCACTCGTGCCAGCCTCTCAGACCTTAAATACTTTAACTTACGCTGGAACAGCAAAATCACTGAGTCATCCAGCCGACTATTTGAGAAGCGATGGGGCTATAACTTCTACTCTGAGCAATCCATATATAACTGGGCGATTAGGCGACGCATATTCCTGGTTTTAAGGTGGATGCATATTCCTAACGGCCTAGCGAACAAAATTGACCGAGTTTTCTTTGCAGTTAGAAGGCGTTTATTTCCCATCTGGGACCCTTTAAGTAACCCTAACGAACAGTCTCGCTTACTATATGATGATTTTGGCGGTAATGCGCCAGAGCAAAAAAGCCACGCTACGAAATAAAGTAACCGATATGTTTGCTGAAGGAGCAAAACCATTAATATTTTAATCGTCGCAAATTCTCTAGACAAAGGTGGCCGAACGAAACGAATCAGCCAAGAGAAATCTGGTCTTGAAGCACTTGGTCATTCCGTCTTTCTTGCATCGTTTGAGCCACCACCTTCGTGGGTGTTAGAACAACACCAGGACAGCACTAACTGGCTGTGCCTCACTAAGAAAGAAGGCAAGTTTGATTTCGCTCTGATCCGGCAATTAATCAACACACTAAAAACAATGAAGATCGATATTGTACATGCGCATTGTGAAGCTTCTGCACTCTATGCAGGTCTCGCATGTAAGTTAACACGAAAACCAATAATCGGTACTTATCACCGCTCAGAACTACGTTATTATCAACCCACCCTAAAGAACAAACTCTCTGCTTGGTTATTGAATCATTACATCGCTATATCGAATGAGAGAAAGCTGCGCATGGTGAATCAGCTTGGTATAAACGATAAAAAAACAACCACCATTCATGGTGGCGTAGAACTAAGCGAAGTACCCCAACCTGAAGGTAATGCGACACAAGCAGCAAAAGACAAGTTAGCACTTAATGGGCGTATTTTATTCTCTGCAGGTCATTTAGGGCCCATTAAAGGGCATGACGACAGTATCGAAGCCTTAGCACTATTGAAACAAAAGTCCCCTAAGGTTCTCGATAGCACTCACCTATACATTGCTGGCGACGGGGCACCTCAAGACTATGAGCGACTTAGAACGCACATTAGAGATAAAGGCCTGGAAGATAAAATCACCCTACTCGGCCAGGTCACCAATGTAATGGATTGGATGCAGGCCTGCGATATCTTTCTACAACCCTCCCGAGAAGAAGGTTTCGGCTTGGTTTTCATCGAGGCTGGCATATGCCATAAGCCGACACTGGCAACCCAGGTTGGCGGCATCCCTGACATCATCATTAATGAAGAAACTGGCATTTTGGTACCACCAGAAAGCCCCAAGGTATTGGCAGAAAAGTTAGATTTACTTTTAAATAACGACTCGCTCGCACAAAAGTTAGGAGAACAGGCCCACCAAAGAACCCTGGATCACTTCTTACTCTCTGACCAGATTCAGAAGTTGGAGAAAGTTTATCGTGATCAGCTCTAAACACAAAGCTCTATTCGGCATCTACTTACTTGCTCTTCACGTATTTGCCGCATTCTTGTTCAATAAAACTTATACATTTCAAAAAGTGCTAATCGACCTTGGCCTAGAGCAACGCCCCTACGTTAATAGTCCCACCTATAAAGCAACACTCGCCCACCAGTTAAGGCGAGATGGAAATACCTCTCCCGAGTCTATCGCATTCTTCGGAGATAGCATGATACAAGGCTTAAATACTAGCGCGATTATAGATAGAAGCGAGAACTACGGTATTGGTTTCGATACAACTGAAGGTTTGTTAAATAGATTATCTCAATATCGTTCAAGCCAAATTGCTAACACTATTATTATTTGTATTGGTACTAACGATCT
>NZ_LWGJ01001053.1:0-25709 GCF_001635845.1 Oleiphilus sp. HI0132
TGCTGAATCGCCCCGAATACAGTGATGAAATTGCTGACTTGGTTGAAGCTTTGAACCGGGGACGAAAGCAGGTTGCCGAGTTTGCTTTGGCAAAAGAGTCCTATGAAGACCAGTTAGAGCATCAGGCAAATTTCGACATGCTGACAAATTTGCCTAACCGTCGCCATATTGAATATCACCTGAAAAATGAAATGCTTAACCAGCAGGAAAACGCCGAATACTCGAAGCTGGCAATCTTTTTTATTGACCTGGATGGTTTTAAAGAGGTGAATGACAGCCTGGGGCATAGTACAGGCGATAAGATTCTGCTGGATAGTGCTTCCCGCTTGAAGAAGTTGATCACTCGCTACGGAGGTTATGTGGCCCGTTTTGGTGGCGATGAGTTCATCGCTTGCTTTCAGTGCAACACTCGCGCAGATGCTGAGGATGTTGCTGATAAAACGATATTGGCCTTTAAAGAAAACTTTGTCTTAAGTGACTCGCAGCTTCAATTAGGTTGTAGTATCGGGGTCGTGCTTTACCCTGAAGATGGCGAGAATACTGAAGATTTGATTCGTCGTGCAGATACCGCGATGTATAAAGCCAAAGAAGCAGGCCGTAATACCTTTGCATTCTTTGACGAGTCAATGATGTATAACATCGTGTTGCACAATACGATTAAGAGTAAATTGAAAGATGCGATCGTTAATAATCAACTAGAGCTCTATTTTCAGCCTTTGATTGATTTGCGCGATATGAGTATTACCGGTTTCGAAGCCTTATTACGCTGGGAAGATGAAGACCTGGGTAAGGTTAGGCCGGACTTGTTTATTCCGGTTGCCGAAAAAACCGGTCAGATATTTGATATCGACATCTGGGTATTTGAACATGCCATTGCGCAGGTTAAAGAGTGGCGCAGTGATTTCAATGAAGAATTTATCGTTGCTATCAACTTTAGCCCAACTAACTTTCACCATCGCGAGTTATCTGACTGGACGCATAATCACCAGGTATTTTTGCAAACCTTGGATTGGGTGGAGCTGGAAGTAACAGAACGTTTGATGTTGGACGACGACCCTGTTGTGATGAAGGGTATTAAGCAGCTACTTAAGTCAGGGCTTAAATTCAGTATTGATGACTTTGGTACAGGTTATTCGTCTCTTGGTTATATCAAAAAATTCAGCCATATCCTGTCAAAGATTAAAATTGACCGTATGTTTGTCAATGAGTTAATTAACAACAGCTCTGATCAAGCACTGGTCAAGAGTATCATTACCTTAGCTGATAGCTTATCTATCGAGGTCTTGGCTGAAGGTATCGAGTCTAAGAAGCAGGAAGAGTCATTAATCGGGCTTGGTTGTGATTATGCTCAAGGCTTTTTCTATTCTAAGCCAATCCCAGCACCCGAAATCCCGGCCTTCATTCGAAAGTGGCAACAGACACCGCATATTGTCAGCTCAAGCTCTTAGAAAGAAAAAAGCTTCGGGTACCTAAACAGGTTTTTGTCATCAATTAGCTTGATATGACATACTCTCGTTTTTCTTGGCGAAGCAAAATTGATCTTAAGGCAGGTGGCGCGATGAAAGGGGTTTTCCTTGATGTAGCAAGTATGGGAGATGGTCTGGACCTGAGTGATATCGAGTCTTCATTTAGCCAATATCAATCTTATGATACGACGGAATCAGCGAATGTCTGTGAACGAATAAAAGGCTTTGAGGTGGTCGTTGTCAATAAAGTGCTATTGGGGAAGAAAGAAATAACAAGTAACCCCAGCCTAAAGCTGATAGCCGTTACGGCGACAGGGACGAACAATATTGACTTGCAAGCGGCTAAAGAGGCCGGTGTTAGGGTCTGTAATGTCACACAGTATGGGCGCCCGGCTATTGTTCAGCATACCTTTTCTTTGTTGCTGGCACTAACAAACCGTTTATTGGATTACGCTAAAGATGTTCAAGATGGACGCTGGTGTACAAGTCCGATTTTTTGTTTGATGGACTACCCTATTGTTGAACTGGAAGGCAAGACGCTTGGCCTGCTCGGTTATGGTGACCTTGGACAGGGTGTTGCAAAAATGGCCGAAGGCTTTGGCATGAAGGTTATACTGGCAGCTCGTTCCGGTCAAAGCTTGGAAAGTGTTGATGGCTATCCTCGCTTGGCTTTGGAAGAGCTATTGCCGCAAGTTGATGTCTTATCTATTCATTGCCTGCTGAGTGATGAAACTACAAATCTAATCGATGCCAATGCCCTGTCTAAAATGAAGCCTTCGGCCTATTTATTAAATCTTGCTCGAGGTGGCATTGTGGATGAAAACGCTTTGGCCGAGGCATTGAAAGAACGCCGCTTGGCCGGCGCAGCAACAGATGTCTTATCCGTTGAACCGCCTAAGGGTGGAAATGTACTACTGGATAGAGAAATTCCAAACTTAATTGTTACCCCTCATTGTGCTTGGGCGAGTAAAGAGGCGCGTCAGCGCTTGTTGGACAAAGCTGCCGCAAATATTAGAAGATTTGCCGAGGGAGAACCCCAGGCTTACATTGTTTAGTTAATTTGAATCAAGAGGGCGCGACTTTAACGATGAGCACAGTATGGCTACAAAAAGAACTTGAGCTTCAAGCCCGCTCCCGCGGTTTTCATCTGATCACTCGGGAAATTGAGCAAGCCTTACCTGAGCTCAATACGATTTCAATAGGTCTAGCGAACCTGTTTATTCAACATACCTCAGCATCACTCACATTAAATGAAAATGCAGACCCGGATGTCCGCAGTGATATGGAAAAGCACTTTAATAAGTTTGTGCCGGAAAATGCACCCTATTATGATCATATACTCGAGGGTTCTGACGATATGCCCGCTCATATCAAAGCCTCGCTGCTAGGCTGCTCTTTAACTATTCCGATTAACTCGGGAAGGTTCTCGATGGGTGCGTGGCAAGGGATTTATCTTGGGGAGCATAGAAATCAAGCTGGTTCACGTAAGTTAGTAGTCACTATGCAGGGTCAGACTTAACTATGGTTAAAAAATAGACTACTTATTCTGTCCAACTTCAGCTAACATGTGTGCACTTAAATTTGAGGCGCAAGTTGTGATTATGAGCAAAGTGGTGGACAAAACGGGCGATCAGCCAGTTGATAATAAGCGGGTGGAAACCCTGGAACATAGTTTAGACGAGTTGCTAAATACCTTAACTCACGGGCTAGGTGTGCTATTAAGCATTGCGGGTTTATTTGTCTTGTTAATCGCTGCAATTCCAATGGATGATGTATGGAGAGTCGCCAGTTTTAGTATATTTGGCTTGAGTCTAACGGCTTTATACTTAGCTTCGACGCTTTATCATGCCGAGCGATGCCCGGTTAAAAAAGATAAGCTGAAGATGTTCGATCACTGTGCTATTTACCTCCTGATTGCAGGTTCTTATACACCCTACCTCATGGTGAGTATGAGAGAAGTCGGTGGTTGGGGCTTATTAGCCCTTGTTTGGGGCATTGCATTTTTCGGTATCTTCTTGAAAATACGTTTCAAGCATCGGTTTTCACTTTTGCGCGTCGCGAGCTATCTGCTTATGGGTTGGTTGGTGATTCTAAGTGCTGAGGATTTGCTCGCATCAGTACCGGAAGGAGGAGTGTTTTTACTCGCTTTGGGCGGAATAATCTATACTCTTGGTGTTGTCTTCTATTTGGTCGAACGAATTCCCTATAACCATGCAATCTGGCATCTGTTTGTACTGGGGGGCAGTATTTGTCATTTCTTCAGTGTTTATTACTACGTTTTGCCACCTCAGGTCGCTGTATAATTAAACTTCGGGCTGGTCAGAGATAACTTTTATTAGACTGTCGTCACGGTTTTGTTGCTGCCATTGATCAAAGTAGATTAAGTCCTCCAATGGCAGACGTTCTCGCCACCCCTTGCTTTCGAGTTCGGGCTTCACTTTAAATTCAGAGACATAGCCCATACATAGGTAGGCGACAGGTACGACATGTTCGGGAATGCCTAAAATTGCTTTTACTCTGTCCTGATCAAAGATACTAACCCAGCCAATACCTACATTCTCAGCGCGTGCTGCCAGCCATAAGTTCTGAACGGCACAGACGGTGCTGTTTAAGTCCATGCTTTTTATATGTGTGCGGCCTAGCACAACAGGGCCGCCGCGTTGACGGTCACAGGTGACGACAAGGTTAAGCGGTGAGTCTAAAATTCCTTCGAGCTTCAGAGACTGATACAGGGGCTTCTTGTTGTCCGGAAACATTTCCATTGCTTCGTTATTGGCATCAGTAAAAGCCTCTTGTACTTGTTGTCGAACTGTTTTTGAGCGAACTAACATAAAGTTCCAGGGCTGCATAAAGCCAACCGAGGGCGCATGATGTGCGGCTTTCAATATGCGGGCCAAGACCTCATCCGGAATCGGGTCGGGCTTGAATTCTCCTCTGACATCACGTCGATTAAAAATGGTTTTATAGAGCGCTTCGCGTTCATCGTGCGTAAAGTTTACAGTCTGGTCTTCGGCGGACATTGAAAAAATACTCTATTTGTTACGCTCAGAAATTGACCTTCGAGGCCTGGTTTTTATAAACGAATCAAAGGCATTTTTGCTGGCAACTTGGGCAACACACTGCCGGATTCGTTCAATGCTCGTTTTATCCAAATGATCAACAAGGCCGACTCGTAGCATGGCAAAATCGTTGTTCACAGATATAAGGCGCAAGAGAATACCTGCTTTTGCGAAGAACTCATAGAGTTCGCTGAGATAAGATGGGCTACCTTGGAAGCTAATAAACAGGCCTCTATCAGCTAATAGTTTGAGCGCTTTGTTGTGAACCAAGGGCGCAAATAAGCTTTGGATTTCTTGGGCGCTCTTTTGGATGCGCTTTCGGCTGGCATGTTGCCAGTATCGATCGGGCAGGGCCTTGCTTAATATGTGCATAGCTGGGCCGTTGAGTGGCCAAGGGTTGCTCGGAAACTGTATGCGAGAGAGACTTTTAGGTGAGCCAAATATGAAGCCGGCCCGAATACCGCCTAAGCCGAAGAATTTGCCGCAAGATCTCAGTACTAAAATGTTATCGGGCAGGGGTGGGCGTGAGAGTAGGCTGGCTTTAGGTGTTAGATCGATAAATGCTTCGTCCACGATCAGCATTGCGTCAGTTCCGAGCATGGCAGCCCAGGAGAACAGGCTCTCTAGAGGAATCATGAGCCCGCTTGGATTATTCGGGTTGATAATAAGTAAATGCTGTTGTGAGTTAGCTTCAATCAGCCGCTCAATCATGGCGTCAGCTTTGGATAAGATGCAGGCATCGTAAAAACTAATCTCAGCGCCTTTGTTTGTCCACGCACACTGATGCTCTTGGTAACCCAGGGACGGCAAGATCACAGGAAGATCTGCTAATAGCAAAGGCAGTTGTTGAATAATCTCTTGAGTACCAGCAAGTGAGCGGTAGGCATGCGGGCCATAATAGCCTTCGACTGTTTTCCTGAATTCCGGGCTAGGGTAAGGCAATCTAGAGAATACGGTTGCCGGAATGTCATCGCAAGGATAAGTGATCGGGTTAAGGCCGGTTGACAGATCCACCCAATCTGATTCGGGAATGTTATAGCGAATCGAGGCGCTGACTAAGTCGCCACCATGGACAATATGTGTTTGTTGCGTTGTCATCCTGGGGCCTAATAGAAACGAATCAGAAAGAAGTAGCCTTCAAGAAAAATAAGTGCAGCACACCAAAGAATTAGACTGCGTTTAATCAGCTTGAGCGCTTCTTGAATGCTTTGCGCACAAGCCGCTTGACCATGTTTAGGGCCAAGCGTAGATCGCTGTTCAAGTGTTTCGTCATAGCAGGCGCTACCGCCTAGTTTTAATTCAAGTGCACCAGCTCCAGCAGCCATGACTGGGCCTGCATTGGGGCTCTTCCATAATTTACCTTGTGTTTTCCAGCATTGAAAAGCGCTGCGTGTTTGCCCGCATAGCGCATAACTAAGTGCAGTCAGTCGAGCCGGAAGGTAGTTCATTACATCATCAAGGCGAGCAGCAGCCCACCCGAAGTCCTTGTAGCGAGTGTTCTTATAGCCCCACATAGCATCGAGAGTATTCACCAGGCGGAAAAGAACAACGCCCGGTATGCCGCCAACAATAAACCAGAAAATAGTGCTAAAGATTGCGTCAGCACCATTTTCGAGTACAGACTCTGTACTGGCGCTTGCGACGTCTTCGGGCGTTAAATGCTTGGTGTCACGACTAACAATTCGAGCGACTTTCTTCCGAGCTTCACCTAGATGCCTTTTGGTTAAAGGTTCAATAATCGCTTCAGCATGTTCTTTGAGGCTTTGCCAACCTAGCGCTGTATATAAGACGAACGAGGCAAAGGCGACGTGAGCGATCGGTTCGCTGAGTGTAAGTAACTCCAAATAGAAAGCGAGTAGAACGGTAGGCACTAATAGGAATGTCAGTGCAATGATGCCTTTAAGCCGTTTGCCGGACCCGCTATTTAACTTGTGCTCAAGGTCGGTGGCGAGATTGCCAAAGCCAACGAGAGGATGAAAGTGCTTGGCTTCGCCAAAGACCTTATCGAGGAACAAGGCCAATAAGAGGCAAATTGAAAAGTACATGTGTTATTTCCTTGTTATATTTATTGGCAGGCAACGAGAACTAGCAGGGTGATGCATTCGAGTATCTCGATCATGGCGCCGGCTGTATCACCTGTGCACCCTTTAAGCCGCTTCATCATGCGAGAGCGCAAGTAGTAGAAACTTAAGCAGCTTACGAATAGCAGGGGGATGATGACTGCCCAGCCTAGAAAGTAGCAGGAAGCGAGCATGAGGATGATAGAACCAAGCCAAACTTGGTGATCTTGCTTGTGCTCGGCAATTGCACTTCCTAAACCGCTTTTTCGTGCATAGGGTGTGGTAACAAATAGCAGGCTGGCGCTGATGCGAGCAAATACCAGGGGCCAGATAAGCAGCCAAATATCCTGATTGATGATTAGCTCAATAGTTAAGAGCTTCAAAAGCATTAATAAAACAGTCGCTGCAATAGCAATTGGGCCAGATGTTGGATCTTTCAGAAGTCGCAGAGTTCTTTCTTTTGAGCCAAGCCCACCCATCCAGGCATCAGCACTGTCGGCAAAACCGTCGAGATGTAGAGCGCCGGTAAGCACTACCCATAGCGTTAAGATTAGAGCCGCACTTAGAAGTGTTGGAAAAACAAAGCTCAAAAGTAATGATGCTGAGCACAAGATTATACCCAGCAATAGACCAACAAGTGGATACCAGCTGAGTGATGCGCCTATCTCTTTCTCAGTCGGAGCAGATTGCTGGCCAACAGGGATTGCACTCAAGAATTGAAGGGCAATGATCGCCGCTTTAATTTGATTAGCAGCGGGTGTTTCTCGTTGGCTCACAAAAAATGCTCCGTGTGTAGCAGGCGATTATGGCAGCTCAAATTACTGACTGACGCCAGCCTGATCAAAGGTTGCCATTTGGGCATGAAGCAGACAGGCAGACTGTAAGAGGGGCGCAGCGACGGCGGCACCACTAGCTTCGCCCAGCCGCATACCTAGACTCAGCAAGGGTTCGGCTTCAAGTGTTTGCAATAGGTGTTTATGACCGGCTTCTTCTGAACAGTGAGAGAAAAACAACCAGGGACGAATAGAGGGGTTAATTCGCGTTGCTACTAAGGCTGCTGCCGAGCTGATAAAACCGTCTACCAAAACGCTAATACCCAGTTGAGCGCAGCGAATATAGGCGCCAACCAGTCCGGCAATTTCAAAGCCGCCAAGCTTGGCCAATAGTTCGCTTGCTGTCGTATCACTGGTTTTGTGAAGGTCTAAGCCTTGTTGTACAGCCTTGAGCTTTCGCTGGATACCTTCGTCATCAATACCCGTTCCTCTTCCGATGAGCTGCTCCACAGGTAAGTCAGTCAAGCCTGCTGTTAAAGCGGAAGCGCTGGTGGTATTACCTATGCCCATCTCACCACCAATAAACAGCTCGATACCCAACTCTTTTGCTTGTGATGCTGATTGAGCCCCGGCTTCTAGTGCTTGGCTTAGTTGTTCCTCGCTCATCGCGCTTTGCTGGCAGAAGTTCGCGGTGCCGGCAGTAATACGCTGGTCAGTCACGCTATCTAAGGGAGCGAGTTCATTGACTGTGCCTAGGTTAATTACGCCGAAATCAGCATTCAATTGGCGAGCTAATACGGTAATCGCGGCACCGCCAGCGGCAAAGTTTTTTACCATCTCACCTGTCACGATTTGAGGGAAGGCCGAAACACCTTCATCAACAACACCGTGGTCTGCAGCAAAAATACGGATCATGATCTTGTCTATAGTGGGTACTTCCTTGCCTTGTAAGCCAGCAAATTTGATTGCTAGCGATTCCAGCTGGCCTAATGAACCGGGTGGCTTGGTTAGTTGCCCCTGACGAGTACTTGCCGCTGTTTGGGCTTCCAGATTAATTGCTTGAGCAGCGTCATTAAGCCATTGCATAGGAGGTATCCTGATATAAAATTAAGTGTCTATTGTCTTAGTTGCTGTTTCTTGGTGATTAGCCCCGGCTAACAACAATATTCGGGAAGGCTCGTTTTGGGTCGAGTGCTTTCTGCGAAATTGCTGCCGAAACCTTGCGCGCTATATCCCTATATAAGTGAGACACTTCGCTATCAGGCTCTGCCACAACGGTTGGTTGGCCTGCATCGGTTTGTTCACGAATGGTTTTGTGTAAGGGCATCTCCCCAAGTACTTCGGTCTGATAAGTCTGTGCGATACGTGCACCGCCACCTTCACCAAACAAGGGTTCATGGTGGCCGCATTCACTACAAATGTGAGTGCTCATGTTCTCGATTACGCCGAGTACATCAATGTCTACTTTGCGGAACATCTCGATGCCTTTTTTGCAGTCAAGCAAGGCAATATCTTGAGGTGTGGTGACAATAACGGAGCCGGTTACAGGGATTTTCTGCGCCAAGGTGAGTTGGATGTCACCCGTGCCTGGTGGCATATCGATAATCAGGTAGTCCAGGTTGTTCCATAGGCTTTGCGTGGCTAGTTGCATCAAAGCACCGCTAACTTTGGGGCCGCGCCAAACCATGGGGGTGTTATTATCTACAAGAAAGGCCATCGACATTGCCTGTATGCCATGAGCCTCGATAGGCACAAAGAACTTTTCTTCTTCAGTTTCAGGGCGTTGGCCTTCTGGAATGCCCAGCATCATACCTACGCTTGGGCCGTAAATATCAGCATCAAGAATACCAACAGTTGCGCCCTCTTGAGCGAGTGCCAGTGCCAGGTTAACTGAACTGGTGCTTTTACCAACACCACCTTTGCCAGACGCTACCACAATGACGTTTTTGACGCGTTCGAAAGCAGGAACCTGGCCTTGCGCTTTATGCGCCTTTATTTTGAAAGAGACAGATATATCGACACTTTCGACGCCATCAACAAACTCCAGGTTGCTCGTAAGTATCTGCTGCATTGCGCCTAAAGTACCTTTGCAGGCGTAAGGCATTTCAATATCGAGCTTTACTTGCTTATTGTCGTAAGTAAGGGACTTGATGGCCTCCAAGGAAAACAAATCTTTGTTTAGATAAGGGTCATTAAAGCCTTTAATCGCATCTTCTAGCTCGCGCTGATTAACTGATGACATGTTGCTACCATTGCTAAGGTTCTTGAAAGAAAGGCGCATTATAAAGAATAAATAGCACGAAAGGGCAGGGCTAATTTCTGTCTCTTGAGGATATAATCTTAAGCGTCCTGGTTTGGAAACAAACTTTACCACGATATCAGGATGAAAAATGTCCAATAGATAGGTATGATAGCGCGGTTTTTACTCCCGAATTGTTTTGATTGTCCAGTGAGTTCTTATTTCCAACTTACGTGGGCAATTGTTTATCTACAAGAGAAGAGAATTCAGTGCGAAAAATTCTGGTAACCAGTGCCCTTCCTTACGCTAACGGCCCGATTCACCTGGGTCATTTGTTGGAATATATTCAGACCGATATCTGGACTCGTTTCCAGAAATCACGTGGTGAGCAATGTACCTATGTTTGTGCAGATGATGCACACGGTACAGCCATTATGCTGCGTGCCGAGAAGGAAGGCATCACGCCAGAGCAGCTGATAGATAAAACAAAAGCGGAGCATCAGCAGGACTTTGCTGATTTCCAGATTCATTTTGATAACTATCACTCCACCCACTCCGAAGAAAATAAAGCTCTTTCTTCTTCTATCTACGAGGCGTGTGCCGCTAACGGCAAGATTGCCACGCGTAGCATTACCCAGGCTTTTGACCCTGAGAAGAATCTATTTCTCGCTGATCGCTACGTAAAAGGTACTTGCCCTAAATGTAAGGCAGAAGATCAGTACGGTGATAACTGCGAAGTCTGTGCAGCGACCTATATGCCGATGGAGCTGATTGACCCTAAGTCAGTAATCTCCGGTGCGACACCGATTGAAAAAGAATCTGAACACTTCTTTTTCAAATTACCTGATTTTTCGGACTTCCTTAAAGAGTGGACGCGTAGTGGTGCCTTACAGCCACAAATTGCTAACAAGCTAGCGGAGTGGTTGGATTCAGGTCTGCAAGAATGGGATATCAGCCGCGATGCGCCTTACTTCGGTTTCGAGATTCCAAATCAGCCAGGTAAATTCTTCTACGTATGGCTGGATGCGCCGATCGGTTATATGGCGAGTTTCAAAAATTTGTGTGATAAGACAGAGGGTTTGGACTTCGACGAATATTGGAAGGCAGGTTCAGATACCGAGCTTTATCATTTTATCGGTAAAGATATCGTTAATTTCCATGCTTTATTTTGGCCAGCAATGCTGAGCTGCGCGGGTTATCGTACACCGAATGCGGTGCATGCTCATGGCTTCGTTACCGTAAATGGTAAGAAGATGTCCAAGTCACGAGGCACATTTATTAAAGCGCGTACTTATTTAGAGCACCTAAACCCTGAATACCTGCGTTATTACTTTGCGGCCAAATTGACTAATGCGGTCGATGATCTGGACTTGAATCTGGAAGATTTTGCGCAACGTGTTAATTCTGACTTGGTCGGTAAGGTTGTGAATATTGCCAGCCGTTGTGCCGGTTTTATTACTAAGCGTTTTGATGGCAAGTTAGCAGCGAGTTGTGAAGAAACCGAGCTGCTTCAGAAGTTTATCTATGCAGGTGACGAGATTGCAGCTTTCTACGAAGGTCGAGAGTTTGGTAAGGCGATTCGTAAGATTATGGAGCTTGCTGACCTGGCAAATCAGTATATCGATGAAAAGGCACCTTGGGTGATTGCCAAGGAAGAAGGCAAAGAAGCTGAGCTACAGCAAATTTGCTCCAATGGTATCAATATGTTCCGCCAGCTGATGACCTATTTAGCGCCAGTGCTACCGGGTATGACTGAAAAGGCGCAAGGCTTCTTAAACATTGAATTGAACTGGGATGCGCGTACCGAGCTATTGTTAGATCATCAAATCAACAAGTTTAAGCCGATGATGACGCGTGTCGAAATGGATAAGGTCAATAAGATGGTTGAAGCTTCTAAAGAAGCTGCGGCGGCAGAAATGCAGCTAGGAAAGAAAGAAGAGAAGCCAGTTGAAGAAAGTGATTTGCCTGGTGGTGAGGCAATTGCGCCAGAAATTGAGTTTGATGATTTTGCCAAAGTGGATTTACGCGTTGCATTGATTAAGAACGCAGAGCATGTTGAAGGGGCTAAAAAGCTACTGAAACTTACTTTGGATTTGGGAACAGAGCAAAAGCAAGTATTCTCTGGTATCAAGTCGGCTTATCAGCCAGAAGATTTGATTGGCAAGCTAACGGTTATGGTAGCGAACCTTAAACCTCGTAAGATGAAGTTTGGTATGTCGGAAGGCATGGTATTGGCTGCAGGCCCTGGTGGCAAAGATATCTGGTTGCTTGAGCCTCATTCCGGTGCACAGCCAGGCATGAGAATCATGTAGTTGGGTTTGTGGCACTAAAAAGGATAATAACGGGTCTCAATTTTAGAGAGAAATGAATGACTGAATATTTGCTAATTCTTGTCAGTACGATTCTGGTGAATAACTTTGTACTGGTTCAGTTTCTGGGGTTATGCCCGTTTATGGGGGTATCCAACAAGCTGGAAACAGCGATGGGGATGTCCTTGGCGACAACCTTCGTCCTGACTCTGTCTTCAGTATGCAGTTATTTGGCCTTTACCTACTTATTACAGCCGCTAGGTTTGGAGTACTTGCAGACCATTACCTTTATTTTGGTGATTGCTGTGGTCGTGCAGTTTACCGAGATGGTTGTTCGTAAAACCAGCCCCTTACTCTATCGAGTACTTGGGATCTTTCTGCCGCTGATTACCACTAACTGTGCAGTATTGGGTGTGGCGCTGTTAAACATTAAAAAGCAGAACGGCTTTGTTGAGTCGATTATGTATGGCTTTGGTGCCGCGCTTGGTTTTTCCTTAGTGCTCATCCTATTTTCAGCAATGCGAGAACGTATTGCTGTGGCTGATGTGCCAACGCCTTTTAAAGGTTCAGCTATTGGTATGATCACGGCGGGGCTGATGTCTCTCGCTTTTATGGGCTTTACTGGTTTGGTGAATATCTAGATGAGTATTGTTATTACCGCCATTGTCGCGCTATTAGCGCTAGCTGTTGTTTTTGGCGCATTACTGGGTTTTGCTTCCGTCAGGTTTAAAGTTGATGGCAACCCAATCGTTGATCAGATCGACGGTTTATTACCTCAGACTCAATGTGGCCAATGTGGTCACCCAGGTTGCCGACCTTATGCTGAGGGTATTGCTGCGGGCGAAGATATCAACAAATGTCCTCCCGGTGGCGAAGCGACTATTCAGGCCCTGGCCGATTTATTAGACGTTGAACCGATGGCCTTGGATGCTGAGCACGGTGAAGAAAAAGCCAAGCAGGTCGCAGTAATTCGTGAAGATGAGTGCATAGGCTGCACTAAGTGTATCCAGGCGTGTCCTATCGATGCGATTTTAGGGGCGGCTAAGCACATGCATACAGTTATTGAATCTGAATGTACTGGGTGTGATTTGTGTGTAGAGCCTTGCCCGGTAGATTGTATCGATATGGTGCCAGTAGATAAGGGGCTATCAGCATGGCATTGGGACTTACCCAAGCCTGTACATATTATTGCTACGGATAAGTCTCAGCCTGTGGAGGTGCAGTCTGTATGAGTGCCATGACACAGAACAATACACAGATCATTGCCACGAGTGGACGTTCCTTATCAGACTTTCATGGTGGTATTCACCCGGCGGAAATGAAGTCGCTATCGAGCGAGACAGCGATTACTGAGGCGGGCATTCCGCCACTACTTGTTTTACCTTTACAGCAACATATTGGTCAAGCCTCCAAGGTCTTGGTTGAAGTGGGTCAACAAGTAAAAAAAGGCCAGTTATTGGCTGAAGCAGACGGTTATATCAGTGTCGGCTTGCATGCACCCAGCTCAGGTGTGGTAGAAAGTATTGCTGAGCAAGTTGTGGCGCACCCTTCTGGTAATTCAGATTTATGTATTACCTTGAAGACAGACGGCCAGGACCAGTGGTGTGAATTGGATGCGAGTGAGGATTACTTATCTCTGGATGCTGACACAATAAGAGCGAAAGTTCGTGCTGCAGGGATTGCCGGAATGGGCGGAGCTGGTTTCCCAAGTGATGTGAAGCTTAACCCTCCAAAAGGTGCAGACATTTCTACGCTTATTCTGAATGCGGCAGAGTGTGAACCCTACATTACCTCAGACGACAGATTGATGCGTGAGCGGGCTGATCAACTTGTTGAAGGGCTTCGATTGCTGATCAAAGTGCTTCAGCCGAAAGAGTGTTTGATTGGTATTGAGGATAATAAACCTGAAGCGATTCGTTCTCTTCAGCAAGCTTTGGCGAGTATTGAAACCGGCAACTGCACCATTGAAGTTTGTGTTGTGCCAACCAAGTACCCCTCCGGTGGTGAAAAACAGCTGATAAAAATCCTTACCGGGAAGGAAGTGCCGAGTGCTAAGATTCCTGCGGATATTGGTGTGGTTTGTCACAACGTAGGTACAGTCGTTGCAATGTATCGTGCCGTGCGCTTTGGTGAGCCGCTTATTTCACGGATTACGACCTTAACCGGGCAGCAAATAGGCAAACGTGGCAATGTCGAAGTGCTTCTGGGGACGCCGATTAGTTGGCTATTGAGTCAGTATGATTACAAGCCGGCCAAATACGAACGCCTGATAATGGGTGGTCCGATGATGGGCTTCAATCTAGTAGATACTGATGTGCCCGTCGTGAAAACCACTAACTGTATTCTGGCTCCTGATCTAAAAGAAATGCCTTTGCCTGAGCCGGCTCAAGCCTGTATTCGTTGTGGCTTGTGTGCTGAAGCCTGCCCTGCAGAGCTTTTGCCTCAGCAGCTGTATTGGTTTGCGCGCGGGCAGGAATATGAAAAGGCAGAGCATCACAATTTGTTCGATTGTATTGAGTGTGGTGCTTGTTCCTTTGTTTGCCCAAGTTCGATTCCTCTTGTTCAGTATTATCGTCATGCTAAAGGTGAAATTAAGCAGCAGCGCGCTGATCAGTTGAAGTCGGATCAGGCGCGCGAGCGTTTTGAAGCACGTCAAGAGCGTCTCGATCGTGAAGCGGCTGAAAAAGCGGCGAAGCGTAAAGCCAGAGCCGAAGCCGCTGCGAAAGCGCAAGCAGAGAAAAAGGCTCAGGCTGCTGCGGCCCCAGAGAAAGCGCCAGAGATAGATGCCAAGAAAGCGGCGGTTGCGGAAGCTTTGGCTAGAGCGGAAGCAAAGAAAGCTAAGGAAGTTGCAGAAGCAATAGAGCAAAGCCCGGAAGAGTTAAAAACTGCCTGGGATAAGGCGCAATCGAAACTGGATAAGATGCTCGATGCACTTGAATCGGCAAAAGAAAATAATCCTGAGCAAGTAGAGAAATTAACCCGAGCTGTAGAAAAGAACCAAATGCGAGTTAACCAGGCTAAGCAAGCCTGGGAAAAAGCAAACTCAGAACCTGCGATGCAAAGTGAAGAAGCGGGTGAGGCTAAGGGCATAGATCAAGCTGCTGTAGATGAGTTGCAGCTAGCATTTGAGAAAGCCGAATCTAAGTTGGCAAAAATGCAAGATGCACTTGCAAATGCTCAGCCCGAGCAGGTAGAGAAACTAACCCGTGCTGTCGACAAGAACAAAGTGCGTGTTGAGCAAGCCAAACAGGCATTCGAGGAGGCACAACAGGCATTAGCTTCGACTCAGTCAGGCTCACAAGAAAGTGAAAAGGAAGAACTGCCTGATCTGGATGCTTTGAGTCTAGCTGTGGAAAAGGCGGAATCAAAGCTAATGAAGATGGAAGACGCTTTAGCAAATGCTCAACCAGAGCAAGTCGAGAAATTAACCCGTGCCGTTGATAAAAACAAGCAGCGGGTAAAAGTCGCTCAAGATGAACTGAATAGTGCGCGCGCTAAAGTAGGCGATGTGCAGAAATCACAAGAGAATGGTAACTAAGATGGCATTGTTGACGCTCACTTCACCGCATGCGAAAGGTTCTAATCGAACTGCAAACATGATGCGCTGGGTCATCGGCTTGACTATTCCCGGCCTGATTGCACAGACGATTTTTTTCGGCTGGGGCAACTTGCACAATGTTCTTTGGTGCAGCGTGGTGGCGATTGTTTGCGAAATCTTGATTCTGAAGATTCGTAAGCGCCCTGTTATGTTTTACCTTAACGACTACAGTGCGCTTGTAACAGCAGTGTTGCTGGGGATTGCTCTGCCTCCTTTTGCGCCTTGGTGGGTATCTTTGGTAGCGACAGCATTTGCTATTGTTTTTGCCAAGCACTTATACGGAGGAATGGGGTATAACCCCTTTAACCCGGCAATGGTGGGTTATGCTTTGGTGCTGGTATCTTTTCCTGTAGCGATGACGACCAATTGGGCAACACCGCAGACTTTATTGGACTCTCCAGCAACGCTGGGAGCAACGCTTGATGCAATATGGGGTGGTACCATAGCAGATGGTTATAGTGGGGCGACGCCTTTGGATGTCTATAAGCATGAAATTGCACACTCTACTGCGGATGTCGTTCTGCAAAATCCGGTATTTGGTGCCGGATTTTCCTTGGGTTGGGAATGGGTAAATCTGATGTTCCTGGCAGGTGGCCTGGTGTTACTTGTGAAAAAGATCATACCTTGGCAGACGCCTTTGGGAGTAATCCTTGGCTTGGCCTTGCCAGCGCTTGTCTTGGGCTATGATGCAGACCAGTTCGCACCGCTTAGCCTGCATATGCTGTCTGGTGCGACCATGCTGGGAGCTTTCTTTATAGCAACGGATCCCGTTACCTCATGTACCACGACTCGTGGCCGTTTGATTTTTGGTATTGGTATCGGTTTACTGACCTATATTATTCGCGTTTATGGTGCATACCCTGATGCCTTTGCTTTCGCTGTGCTATTGATGAATTTTGCAGCACCCCTGATTGATGTTTATACGCAGCCAAGAACTTATGGCTATGAGTCGGCAAAACGCGGCGCCAAGCAGAAAGAGGAGGCTTAAGAGATGACTGATAAGCTTAATCCAACTGACGAACGAGAAGAGCTGGGCGAACCGCTTTCTGAAACGATAGACACCCTGGGCTTGTCGATACTTCGGTCTGCGTGGGGGCTGGGTTTGTTCGCAATTATTACTGCCGGTTTAATTGCCTTTACCCAACAGGGGACGAAAGAGAAAATTGCAGAGCAGGTGAAGCAAGCAAGGTCAAAGGCCTTATTGCAGATTGTGCCACTTTCTGAGTTCGATAATGAATTACTCGATGATGCCTTTACACTAGCTCCATCTGAAGCCTTGGGGACTATTGAACCAGTAGAGGCATTCATCGCTTTAAAAGATCAGCTTCCTACCCACCTAATATTGCCTGTTGTGGCGCCTGATGGATATACAGGCCCTATACGTTTGATTATGAGTATTGATATGTCGGGGGAGCTTAAGGGTGTGAGAGTGATAGAGCATAAAGAGACGCCGGGCTTAGGTGATAAAATCGACTTGAAGAAGTCTGATTGGGTTTTATCCTTCAACGGCAAGTCTTTGGCGAACTTGACTGAAACTCAGTGGCAAGTGAAGAAAGATGGTGGAGACTTTGATCAGTTAACAGGTGCAACCATTACACCTCGTGCGATAGTCAGTGCGGTGCATAAAGCGCTGATCTACTTTAGTGAGAACAAAGATCGGATTCTGGATCAGGCAATGAGTTCTAAGTCGGGAACTGATACTGCAGCAGGTGAGGCACAATAATGGCAGCAGCAGAAAATAGCGCAGATTTAATACCGGAACAAAGCGAAGGTGCGAAGCAAAGCTTTGTTAGCAGTGGCGAGTTCAACAAACTAGTTAAGAATGGCTTGTGGGACAATAACCCAGCCTTGGTTCAGCTACTGGGTTTGTGCCCTTTATTGGCTGTAACCGGCACAGTAGTTAATGCTTTAGGTTTGGGGTTGGCGACAACCTTGGTTTTGCTTGGGTCTAATGTATCGGTCTCGTTGATTCGAAACTATGTGAGAGATTCAGTCAGACTACCTGCTTTTGTGATGATTATTGCTTCGCTAGTGACTTGTGCTGAGTTATTGATGCAAGCCTTCACTTATGAATTGTATGAAATTCTTGGAATCTTTATCCCATTAATCGTGACTAACTGCGCAATCTTAGGTCGAGCCGATGCATATGCATGTAAGAACCCTGTATTGCCAGCCGCAACAGATGGTTTGATGATGGGAGTAGGCTTTACCGTGGTATTGGTATTGCTGGGCGCCATGCGTGAACTCATTGGTCAAGGAACCCTGTTTACCGGAATGAACCTGATCTTTGGTGATATGGCTCTGGCTTGGGAAATTCAGGTTTTCGAAGATTACCCTAACTTCCTGTTTGCTATTTTGCCTCCGGGAGCGTTTGTTGGAATGGGTTTAATCATTGCGCTGAAGAATATCATTGATCAACGTGCAGCGGCAGCAAAAGCGAAAACTGAAACAAAGAAAGAAAAGGGCAGTAAGCGGGTTCGTGTAACCGGCAAGATTGCTTAGCCTATAACGGGGAAGGTGCTTAGATAGTGCAGTTGACACGACACAGCATTTCAGCTGTATCGTGCGTACTCTATCAACTTAAGCGGTAAATCGCTTCAGGCCTTTCATTAGACCGTCAGTAATATTCGAAAACTCATCTTTTGCTTTCTTAACGACAAGCTCAGAAATTGCTGCAGTTTCTTGATGTTTGCTTTCTTCTTCAGCGCTTACTTGATAAGCAGGAAGACATTCTTGCATTGCTTTGGCAGCCTCAGAACGGGGCTTTAGTCCATACCATTCACAGATCTTCTCTACAGATAAACGGAAAGCTTGTTCCTCGCCGTGGACGGCTATGGAGATAGTGGTGCGTTTTATTTCATCTTCCCAAGGTACGTTAATACGCAGCTCAAAAACATCAGCCGGCGCACGCCCTTTTCGTTTAACGACAATGCGGCGTAAACCTCGGATCGTGCCTTTTTCGCGAATATGATATTCGGTAGAGAGTGCTTGCTGCAAACCGTAAGCTTTCTGGGCTTTGGCAAAGCGAGCGTCGATTTCCTGGGCTTTGGAATACGCAGCTTTGCGACTGCGTTTGATACGGACATACTCTTGGTGTTCTTTACCTCCCCATGCTCGAAAGACTCGGAAGTAAGATAATTCGCCGTACTGGTGATCATAAATTGCCATATACTGCCCCCTCCTTGTAGGGCTCGTCCTTTGTGAACGTATCTATTCGCTTCAACATCAATATTTTGCTGAATAGATCACATTTCGTTAGAGTTCGCACTCCGATAAAATCACAAGCACAATATATAACATTAATATGAAATTAGGGAGACACTTGTCATGAAATACAGCATTTATTTATCTGGTGAAATTCATAGTGATTGGCGTGAGCGGATTGTTGCGGGTTTAGCATCAAACGGCTTGGATGTAGACGTTTATTCTCCAGTTACCAATCATGAAGCCAGTGATGAGGTTGGTGTTCGTATTCTTGGAGAGGAAGATAACAACTTTTGGAAAGACCACAAAGCAGCAAAAATTAACGCCTTACGTACGATGACCCTGATTGAAAAATCTGACATTGTTGTGGTGCGTTTTGGTGAAAAATACAAGCAGTGGAATGCAGCATTCGACGCCGGTATTGCGATTGGTCAGGGTAAGCCGATTATTGTGATGCATGCGCCAGAACTGACGCATCCTTTGAAAGAAATTGACGGTGCAGCGATGGCGGTGACCGAAACGCCGGAACAAGTAGTTGAAATTTTGAAGTATATCAACCAATAGTCGGGCTAATCTCGCTACAAGGCGGCGTGTTTTACGTTATAATGCCGCTCTTTTGTTTCTCACTCTATAAGAATCTGGTGGTACGATCGTGTCTAACGAGACCCAAGCAAACGAAGTCGGTGCAGGTGCGCCTGACGTTAAAACTTTTCAGGGGCTGATTCTGGCCCTGCAAAACTTCTGGGCGAGTAAGGGCTGTGTAGTCCTGCAGCCGCTTGATATGGAAGTTGGAGCAGGTACTTTTCACCCGGCTACTTTCTTGCGCTCAATAGGGCCCGAGACCTGGAATGCCGCCTATGTTCAGCCAAGTCGACGACCTACAGATGGTCGCTATGGCGAGAACCCGAACCGTTTGCAGCATTACTATCAATTCCAGGTGGTGATGAAGCCTTCACCCCTGAATATTCAGGAACTCTATCTTGAATCATTAGCGGCGATGGGTATTGATACCACTGTCCACGATATTCGATTTGTAGAGGATAACTGGGAATCTCCTACACTAGGCGCCTGGGGTTTGGGTTGGGAAGTCTGGTTGAATGGTATGGAGGTAACTCAGTTCACCTACTTCCAACAGGTTGGCGGGCTCGAATGTTACCCGGTAACCGGTGAAATTACCTACGGTTTGGAACGTATCGCGATGTACCTTCAGGGTGTGGATAGCGTTTATGACTTAATCTGGGCGCATGGGCCAGATGGTGATGTGACCTATGGCGATGTTTTCCACCAGAACGAAGTGGAAATGTCGACTTACAACTTTGAGCACGCCAATACTGATGCGCTTTTTGCACAGTTTGATACCTGTGAAGCTGAAAGTCAGAAGATGATTGACCAGGGTTTGCCATTACCAGCGTATGAGTTGGTGCTTAAGGCTTCCCACACATTTAACATGCTGGATGCCCGCCATGCGATCTCGGTCACTGAACGTCAGCGCTATATACTGCGTGTTCGAGGCTTGGCACGATCCGTTGCCCAGGCATATTTTGATAGTCGTAAAGAATTAGGCTTCCCTCTGGCTCCTGAAGGGATTCGTGAAGAAGTCCTTGCCAGCTTAGAAAACGCTGGTTCAAAGTCGGACAAAGGAGGCAAGAAATAATGTCTACGCAAGATTTTCTCGTTGAAATCGGGACTGAAGAACTTCCACCGAAAGCACTGAAGAAGCTCTCGGACTCCTTTACCAGTGGTATCGAAGCAGGCTTAAAAGATGCGGCTTTGAACTATGCTGAGGTAAAGGCTTTCGCTAGCCCCAGACGTTTAGCTGTTCGAGTTAAAGGTTTGGACGTGCAGCAAGCTGATAAGTCAGTTGAAAAGAAAGGCCCGTCAAAGAAAGCCGCTTATGATGCTGAAGGGAATCCTTCTCGCGCCTTGACTGGTTTTACCGGCTCGTTAGGTATTAAGCCTGAAGACCTAGAAGAAATGGAAACGCCGAAAGGAACATGGTTAGTTTACCGCTCGCTAGAGAAAGGTCAGGAAACCAAATCTTTGTTGAATGACATTGTTGCCCAGTCATTGAACAAGTTGCCTATTCCTAAGCGTATGCGTTGGGGAGCTCAAAAGGTTGAGTTCGTTCGACCGCTGCAGTGGGTATTGATGATTTTCGGTGATGAGGTTGTAGAAGGCAGTATTCTGGATATTCCAGCTGGTCGAAAGACTCGCGGTCACCGCTTCCATAGTCAGGGTGAGATTGAAATTACTAAAGCAGATGACTACGAAGTTCTATTGTTAGAGCTAGGCAAAGTGATTGCAGATTATGATCAGCGTAAGGAAAAGGTTCGTCAGGGTGTGACGGCTGCTGCTGAAGGTATTGGTGGTGTGGCTGTGATTGATGAAGACTTGTTGGACGAAGTCGCGTCTCTAAATGAGTGGCCCGTACCTTTAGTCGGCCGCTTCGACGAGCGCTTTTTGGAGGTGCCGACAGAAGCACTGATTTCTTCGATGAAAGAGCATCAGAAGTATTTCCATGCTTTGGATAAGAATGGCGAGATGCTACCAAACTTCATCACGCTAGCGAATATCGAAAGTAAGGACCCTCAGCAGGTAATTCAGGGTAACGAGCGTGTTATTCGTCCTCGCCTGGCAGACGCGGCCTTCTTCTTTGAAACGGATAAGAAGTCCACTTTGGCCTCGCGTCGTGAGCAGTTAAAGAAAATTGTCTTCCAGAGTAAATTGGGAACGGTTTACGATAAAACTGAACGTGTATCAAAGCTAGCTGCGAAGATTGGCGCAGCAATTGGTGGCAATGCGTCCGATGCAGAGCGTGCAGGAGAGCTAGCTAAATCTGACCTGGTGACAGAAATGGTTCTAGAGTTCTCTGATTTACAGGGAACCATGGGTTATCATTATGCTGTGCACGATGGAGAATCTAAAGAAGTTGCTTTAGCGTTGAATGAGCAGTACATGCCTAAGTTTGCGGGCGACAGCTTGCCGACCACAAAAACGGGTTGTGCACTTTCTATTGCTGAGAAACTTGATTCACTGGTTGGTCTATTTGGTATCAATCAGCCTCCAACGGGTACTAAAGACCCATTTGCCTTGCGCCGTGCTTCTTTAGGTGTGCTTCGAATCATTGTTGAAGAGCAATTGGATCTTGATCTGGTTGACCTAATTAATTGGTCGCTAGAGCAATACGAAGGCTTGGAAAACAATAGTGTCCAAGAAGACTTATTGAACTACATGTTGGAACGTTTCCGTGCCTGGTATCAGGATGAAAATGTATCTGCTGAAGTCTTCTTAGCGGTTAACGCTCGTAGGCCTACACGTCCGGTCGACTTTGATCAGCGCATCAAAGCGGTTAGCAACTTTTTGGGCCTCGAAGCGGCTTCAGCCTTATCGGCAGCCAATAAGCGTGTTTCCAATATTCTGGCGAAGAATAAGGGCGAGTTGGCAGATCAGGTCGACCAGAGTAAGCTGATTGAGCAAGCTGAAAAGGATTTGGCAGCTCAGGTAGATAGCCTAGCAAAAACTGTAACGCCATTGTTTGACCAAGGTAACTACCAAGCTGCTTTGACTGAGCTATCAAGTCTTCAAAAAGTTGTTGACCAGTTCTTTGAAGATGTCATGGTTATGGCCGATGATGAAGCGTTGAAGAATAATCGCTTAGCCTTGTTGAGTCAGCTGCGCGAGCTATTCCTGCGAGTGGCAGATATTTCGCTGCTTTCTAAGTAGCACCTAAGCACTAAGTTAGGCTTTCCCTTCTTGCTAGCAAAGCACTGCTCATTCGAGTGGTGCTTTTTTGTTTCTGGTCTTAATCTCTTGCAGAGGTTTTTTCTTCGCGCTTGATTAAGCTTGTGCTAACCCTCTAGTGGGCCACAGAACAACTGAAAGAATATTGGCAGCTGACTAATTCAACAAACCTACTTCTTTGTAGTAGCGAACTGCTCCGGCATGTAAGGGGGCTGATAAGCCTTCTTTAACCATTTTGGTCTTATCGAGAGCATGGAATGCAGGGTGAAGTTTTTTAAACTCGAGGAAATTTTCAAATACTGACTTGGTTAACTGGTAGATAACCTCGTCGGGTGTATCTTTAGAGCTTACTAGTGTCGCACCTACGCCAAATGATTTTATTTCATTTGGGTTGCCTCGGTACATACCAGCCGGAATGGTGACTTCGTGATAATATGCGTTGTCAGTGACTAGCTGATTAACTTCGGAACCTTCAACATCAATAAGAATGCTATCGCAATCTGAGGTCGCAGCTTTAATCGAGGCGCTAGGATGCCCAGCCATAAAAATCATGGCATCAAACTGCTTGTCGCATAGTGCTTTTGATTGATCTGAGGAGCTGAGTTCAGATACTTGTGAAAAAAGGCTGCTTCCCCAGCCGAGTGCCTGCATGAGAATTTCCATAGTGGCACGATGACCAGAGCCTTTATTACCTATATTAATTCGTTTACCTTTCAGGTCATTTAAAGTTTGGATGCCCGAATCTTTTCGTGCGACGACAGTAAATGGCTCGGAGTAAATAGAAAATACTGAGCGTAACGCTGGGTCTCTGCCTTCTGAGGAAAATACTTCACTGCCTTGTACTGCGTGATATTGCCAGTCGGACTGAACAACTGCCATATCCAAGTCCAGTTCTCTGACTTTTCGTAAGTTGTACAATGATCCCTGGGTGCTTTCAACGCCACAGCGTATACCGTGCTCGGAACGTTGACGATTGATCATCCTGCATACTGCGCCGCCTGTTGGATAATACACTCCGGTGACACCACCGGTACCGACAATCATATAGTGCTTGTCACGAGCAAGGCTGAGCTCGGAACTGCCGAAAAGAAAGACGAAAATACAAAGCTTAGCCAGCTTCAATTTGCCGAACAAACTCAAAGTTTTTGACCTACGACCTAGCATACGTTTCCTTATTGAAGCTGCTTGTATCAGCACCTTACCCTTTTCATTGAAGAATAATCTTTTTGGAAAAGATTTTCTACACGATATTGTTGTGAAAGAGAAAAACAGAATTATGCTGTTACACTTATTGAAGGCCCTTAACAAGCAGTTTCTTTTCGCTATGAATAAGCTGATTCAACCGATATTTTTGCTGATGAATCGATTAACTTACCGTGGTAAGTTTATGTTGATCTCATCGGTTTTCGCGATCCCCTTGGCTCTGTTCGCAGTGCAGTTGGCAGTTAGTGCTCATCAGCAACTAGAGCAGGCTCAGCACACACGCTCTGGTTTTAACTACCTTCGCCAATCAACAGAACTTATCGAAGACTTGGAAACGATACGAGATATGACTGTTGTTATATCTCGGAAGAGTGACTCTTTCTTGGTTTCAAGGCTCGATAGTGTTAAGAAGCGGGCATATGGTCGTATTATGGATCTAAGCCAAAAGTTAAATTCTAAAGTTAGTAGTAAGTACTTACTAAGCCTTAAGGATAAGTTTGAAAAGGACGGCTTTATTCGTGGAAGTGAGGCGGGAAGAGTTGATAAGATTTATGAGGAGGCCCATATTATGGTTGGTCAGGCCTATAGCTGGAGAAGGCAAGTTTCTTACCTGTATGCCTCAAGCGGCCAAAGTGATATTTTATCCTTCGTTAACCTCCTCAATGAGAGTGAAGAATACACTTATGCTTTAGGTCTGGTCAGAATGTTTGGTAGCCTGTATCTAGGGCAGGCGTTTGTGGAGTCACATGGTGCTGATGCGATGGAGGCAGCGTATCAAAACTTGTCTAAGTTGATTGATGATGTTGATGTAAAGGAGCAAGCCTATGCCGATATATTTAGAGATAACCCTTCTATTGACTTATTAGGTGTTAAATCGGCTTTGGTTCAGGCTAAAGGTCTACTTTCACAGCATTTGATAGAGTCGTTTTCTCCTAAGGGTGACCCGCAAGAGTTCTACGCTAAGTTAAGCGACTTATATCACTTAGTATACGCGCACAATAAGCTTATTTTATCGGTGACTGACCGCGTACTGGCGAACAATCACCAGGAGAGTATCGCGCGCTTATCCTTGTTCTATATTAGCGTCGCTTTCTTCTCCTTGGTCTTGCTGTACTTGTCAGTTGGTTTATATAAGTCTGTTAGCTCTGCTATAGGTGAGTTAACAGGCGCAGCTGGTCGGGTTGCCATTGGAAATTATGATCAATCGATTGAGATTAGCACTCATGATGAATTGCTGACGGTTGCTCAAGCAATGGAACATATGCGTCTAAGCATTAAGGAGCGTGAAGAACGCTTGGAACTAATGAGCCAGATTGATGGTTTGACTCAACTTTATAACCGGCCATTCTTTGATCAAGCAATGGATATATCCTTGGCTAATAGTCGCCGAAACATGACGCCGCTTACCTTGGTTATGATGGATATCGATCATTTTAAAAAGGTAAATGATACCTATGGCCACCAGGCGGGTGATGAGTGTTTAAAACTGATTGCTCGCTTAATGAAGAAACAGTATCAGCGACAAACAGATATAGTGGCTCGTTATGGTGGTGAAGAATTCATTGCGATTCTCTACGGTCAGACTCAAGAGGAGGCCCTATTGCAAACCGAGAAACTTCGAAGGGCAATTGAAGACGCAAATATGACTTATCAAGGCAAAACAATACCGATGACTGCAAGTTTTGGCTTGGCAAGCATGGCACCACCAGAGTGGCAGAAAGGTGAATCATTGGTGGGGTTTGCTGATAGTGCTTTGTACCAGGCAAAAGAAAGTGGCCGGAATCGTATTTGTATCGGAGGTCAGTCAGGTGGCCATGAGACTCAAAATACCGCTTGATAAGGTTCTATAAGACCTAAGGCCGATCTTTTATAGCTGATCAGCTACAGTAACCTGATTTCTTCCTTGACTTTTTGCCTGGTAAAGGGCTTTGTCAGCCTGTTTTACCAGATCTTGCCAGGCTTCCACTCTGGATTCCACGACACCAATACTGACGGTTAGCACGCCTTTGTCTGATTCAATGTGAGGGATTTGTAATGCCTCGATAGCTGCCCTGACT
>NZ_LWGJ01001054.1:0-2186 GCF_001635845.1 Oleiphilus sp. HI0132
TGGAACCAATATTCGGTACAAAATTTAGAAGATAAGCAATTAAAGCCCACAACAAGGGATATTCAACCCCCAGAATAAGCAACCAGATATAGATTAACCCACCCGTTCCCAGGCTCACTACAACCTTGATACTCATATAACGATTAACATTCTCTAAAAATAATTCAATATGCTCCATCAAGGTACTGTCTTCGCCGAAAGCCTTATGAAGTTTTGCCGGCAATGAAACACCTTCAAAAAGCATAAAAATCACTGTTAACACAATCAGAAAGGAGTTCGATAAAACGCCACCCAGGTTCCCCAGAGTGCTTACCGCCAACTTAAAAATCGTTGACGGGTCAAACAATTGCATTAACTTTTCCTTTGGAATATCCAAGCCCCAGGAATTTAAGCCACTGATTAGTTCGCCCATCAATGCTTGCAGGCGTATCTGGTACTGGGGTAGGTCATTTGAGAAAGCAGTGAGTGAAGTGGTAATAATAGAGATAATCACCAACTGCACCAGGCTGATAAAAATAACCACCAGTATCAAGGACAGCCAGGCAGGCAAGCCTTTCCGTTGCATAAAGAGAAAGGGAGGCGCACAAATGATGGCAAAAAAACCGGAGAGTAGAAACGTCACCATCAATGACTCAGCAGCGCGTATACCTGCAACCACAATAACAAATGCCGCCAAAACAAACAGCGTACGTGCTGCCGATGAAAACCCAGAGATCTGATGCATTGCCAACTCCTTTAGCAGGATGTTCCCACGAGATCTAATTGTTAATTAGCAGGGCAAATCGCGATACCGTGATTGTGAATTTCGACCAAGCTACTATGCAGGCTCTTCACCGCCAAGTCATAGTCGTCTTCGTTGACAACAAACTGCATGTCAACTTGTCGCATAGATTGATGCATTGCTAAAACACTAATTTCCTGCTGTGCCAGCGCCTTGACCGTCACCGCCAACATACCAGGCACTTGCATATTACTGCCAATCGCCGAAACAATCGCAACTTTGCACTGGTCAATCTCGGCCTCAGGAAAACATTTTTCCAGAGCACCGTATATACGCTTTACTGTTTTCAGGTTTGTAGCAAGATAATGAGTAATGGTGTTCGCATTAATATCTTTAGAAACAACATGGCCTTTGAAGCGCCTGATCAGCTCAAGAATTTTCTGGTCATAAGTATCGACACTACCCGTCATCCCCTGATCGAACACTTCCAGTGCATAGATGCCCTTGCAACCTGCAATAATTTCGACACAAGGCTCGTCACTGACATAGTCTCCGGTGATAAGTGTACCAGGATGGTCAGGCTCAAAAGTATTCTTAACTCTTAAAGGAATACGGTTACTACGTAAACCCTTGGCCGCTTTAGGGTGAATAGCTTCCATTCCCAGGTTAGCTAACTGATCGGCAACATCATAGTTTGTCCGTCCGATAGGAATAGCATTTTCTTCACCAACCAAACGAGGATCAGCCGTGCTCAAGTGAAATTCTTTATGGATGATGGTTTCACGCGCTTCGGTCAATACAGCGATGCGGCTAAAGGTCATTTCACTATAGCCACGGTCAAAAGTAGACATCAAGCCTTCCTCGCTATGCGCATAACCCGTCGCGATAGGTATCTGACTTGCCAAATCCAAGCCTTGAAACGCTTCAACGATCCGCTCATCCAAAGAGGTATGCTGTGCCGCGCGCCAGCCAGTTAAATCAACAAAACAAGCATTGAAACCGTCACGTTCAAGAAGCTTTGCAGTGTTCCAAGCGCTATGAGCCTCACCGATACTCGCCAACATTTCCCGAACAGTCGCCAAATGTGCGGAAAGCTCAAAATGCCCGTGTTGACAAAGTCTTTGAAGATCAACAAGACACTGCTCTGCATCATCCAGACGCTCGCCAATAAAACTATTCGCCTGCTGCAAAAGCTCACCTTCACCAAATAAGCCTGCGTTTATGGCCTGCATATCAGCTTTCACTTGCTGCAGCGCCTGGTGCCAACTCTTGTCTTTCAAGCCGTTGGCAAATAACGCATAGATTCCTGGCTGGCTAGTCTTTTTGTGCTCTAACAAAGCGTCTGTCATGCCGCCATACGCTGAAACCACAAATACACGCTGATAGATCGTATCCTCTCTTGAGGGTTTGCTGATTATATTATCGCGAATAGCGACATAATCACTCATTGACGTTCCACCGATCT
>NZ_LWGJ01001055.1:0-749 GCF_001635845.1 Oleiphilus sp. HI0132
AAAAATGCAGAGTTTGCAGTCTTTGGCCGGTAATATCGCCAATGACATGAGAGGGCCTTTAGATCAATTACATGCCTTTGTTGAACATGCTGCATTGGTACGAGCGGAGCTAAAAGATGAGAGATATTTAGATAGTCCCTATAGCCAAGCTCATGTGGCTATCGCGCGAAGTGCTCAGGTGATCGACATGAGTCTAGGTCTGGTGAAGGATGAACCCATCGATGTAAGTACCTTCAAGGTGCTTTCAATTCAGAGTGTAGTAACGAAGAGTTTGGCAGAGTATGTGTTTATGCCAGGAGAGCGAGAGAGAATACGAACAGACTTACGCCAAGACTTCTTGTTCAAAGGTGATGAATGGTTATTGATTTATGCTTTGTTTAACATACTAAAAACGGCCATCAATCACTCTGTCGTGGCTAAAGGCGAAGAGATCACTATTGATAGTCGGGTTGAGGGTGGCCGTAATGTATTATTATTGCGTTATAAAGAAGGTGTTCAGCGTTCTCAGCTAGAAGGTTTAAGAGTTGTGGATGAAGATTCATCTAACCTTGATCTGGCGACCGTCTATTATCGACGGGTCATGAGCGCTTTAGGGGGGGCGATAAGTTATTCCACTGACTCGGAGCAATGCACCGAAATTCTATTGGTTTTCCCCTGTTTAAGAACGGGAGGCGGTGATAGTGAATCGATTCTGGATGAGCTGAGCGTTGCTCCTTAGCACTCTATATCTCTGCGTTTTCTTGAACTAA
>NZ_LWGJ01001056.1:0-25089 GCF_001635845.1 Oleiphilus sp. HI0132
AAATCATACCAATAGCTGTGGGTTAGCCTTGCTCATGAATCTAGTCACACTTCGCCAGTTCGATCTGAATAGCCTTGTAGTATTAAAACTGTTGCTGGAAACAAAGCATGTCACACGGGCGGCAGAACAATTAAACCTCACACAATCAGCAGTTAGCCGAACCTTGGGTAAACTAAGAGAAGCCTTTCAAGACCCATTACTTGTGCGCTCTGGAAAAGGTTTATTACTGACTAAGAACGCTGAACAACTGCTTCCCTTAGTGAATCAGGCACTCGAGCAAATCAGTGTTTTACTTGACCCTATCGAGTTCAGCCCTAAAGATTACGAAGGTACCTTAAGACTTGCAACGACCGACTATGGCACTAATAACCTATTACCAAAATTAGTTCCGCTATTGCAAGAAGCCGCACCAAAGTTAAGTTTATCAACAGTTGATTGGCGCTCAAGCCTACTCACTGAGCTTGAACATAATCAGGTAGACCTGATGATTGGTGGCGTCACCTCTCCACCCGATAACATACACCAACGCATCGTTGCTCAAGATAACTACGCAGGCGTTATCAGGAAGTCTCATCCCTCTGAAGGAAAGATAGACTTACAAGAATATATTGGTATGAACCATATCGTAATTAGCTCCTCAGGCACCAGCAAAAGTCCGGTTGATGACTACCTTAAAAGCATTGGTCAACAACGAAAGGTCGCGCTCACGGTGCCACACTTTTTTGCTGCGCTGGAAATCATCGCCGCGACCGATTATATGATTCTGTTACCCAGTGGTTTTATTCGACGTTATGTCGACCAGGATAAGTTTACCGTCGTTAGCGCTCCTTTCCCCATTCCACCCTTAGAGATCGCCATGTTTTGGCACGCACGGATGCACCATGACCCAATGCATCGTTGGTTCAGACAGTTTATCTATGACAAACTTTATGCGCGGCATGATAGATATAAATAACCACATATCGAGACATATTCCTTGTATCACGTCAGTAAGAAACAATGCCGAGCAACTCACATTACTGGTCTAAATTTCAAAGTAAAATGATTTAGACACTGCTTAGTTAGGTAATAAATTCATGAAACATACTGTACTTTCTACCGTTCAATATTTGATGGTCACATTAAGTATTTTTTCTACGACCGTCTCTGCTGAGCTTGAAGCCTATCGAACTGACCTCCCTCCGGCCCTGGACGATAGCGGTTGGGACTTAATGCTAGAAAAAAATGGCATCAAGGTGTTTACCCGCGACTGGCCGGGCAGTGACTTTATTGCCTTTAAAGCAGAGCAAGTGGTGCAATCAAAGCTATCTAATATTGTTGCCAATTTCTCTGATATCAAGACCTTCCCTGAATGGGTCAAAGACATGGTAGACGCATATGAAATCGAGCCCTTTGACGATGAACGTTCCAGAAAAATCTATATGAGAATGGGTTTACCCTGGCCACTGGCTGACAGAGATATCGTCGCAGGCCAGCAACTAACACAGGAAACTGATTCAAAAGTCGTTCGAATTAAAGAATGGTTTGAAGGCGATGCTCTACCCAAAAATGAAGGTGTTATTCGAACACCTAAAGTTAATAATGAACTAGTACTGATTCCTGAAGGCAACGAGAAAACCAGAATCGTCTGGCAAGGGCATACTGAGCCGGGTGGTTTTATTCCGGCATTTATTGTGAACTTTCTATTGGAAGATGTCTTCTACGAATCTGTCTTAAACATGAGACATCGTTTTGAGTCACCTGAATTTCATAAGACTTCTGACTGGGTAATTAACTATAATGACTCGGGAACTGAAAGCTAAGAAAGATGGGATTGCGTTGCCTGTTGGGTTGATGGACTTAGAAGTGCTGAAGACAGACGCCTATTATCTTCTGTTTGATCCAACTTACGACCCCCATACCAATAGCACGCGTTTGCCCAATCGCTTCAATTGTCTCAAGCAATTCCTTCCAAATAACATCTAACCCAGAGTCACGACCAAAACTAAGCATGGGTAGATAACTTTCTGCTTGATTTTCTATCAGGTACAGCAAGTTGATAATAAGCCGATTGTGCTGTTCAATATTGTTGGTCACTGCTTTCTGCTGCCAACGAAACGACAGACGTTTCCAGTGAGTTGAGATACCTTCGAACAACTGATCCTCTATAATTAAGGGGTGGTCGTTCTCAATTACTCGCCACTGATTATCGACTCGTTGCTTCGCCTGCCTGACAGCATTATCTAAAGACCGATCACCATGAAGATAACCCGTCGTTAGGCCTCGATGTTGCTGAATGAATATAAGTAATACCTTTAAGTTTTTAACCAATCCAATATTGGTATACAAGGCCTCAATGTGCTTACGTTTTTTACTGCTCATCGCCTTAACACAAACAAGCACCCCAAGAATAATGGTGACGAACGCTATTAATAAACCTGACAAACTTTACTCCTTCTCTATACTAGCTTGTGAGCGTTCAGCGCGGTCTGCAAGATACTCTGCAACCTTAACTGTCTCATCTGCAATGACGGAATTGTCATTTGCCCTACCTAATAAAGCCTCAACATTTTCGGAGATTTCACGCGTTGCAATATTCTGTTGCTCCGTTGCTGTCGAAATCACGAGCATTTTGTTTGTAATGCTATCGATCATATTTGCGATCGTTCCCAAAGAGCCTTCAAGCTGGTTGATACGCGCAGCGTTATCTTCTGCAGCACGCATTACCTGACAAGACTTATCGGTAACGCCTACCATTCGTTTTTGCACATTATTGATGCTTTCGGTTATTTCATTAGCTGACTCTCTAGAACGAATTGAAAGACTTCGAACCTCGTCTGCGACCACAGCGAACCCTCGCCCATGTTCGCCTGCTCGCGCCGCTTCTATCGCAGCATTAAGCGATAGCAAGTTAGTCTGCTCCGATATATCAATGATGATTTTCGACATCGCTGCGACATTGTTGGTATGCTCCAACAACTCTGTAACCAGTACCTCACTTTCTTTAGATAAACCGACCATACGGCTTATTTCATTTGTGGCAGATTGGGCCTCAGCGATACCTTCAGTTGTCTGCTCACGCGAGCGTTCTATGTCGTCGTGAACATATTTGATTTGTGCCGCTACATCTTCCACACTCTGACTCAACTCAGTCACAGCCGCTGCTGATGAGGTAATCGAAGCCTTTTGCTCTTTTGCATTGGTTGATGCCGACAAGGCACTAATTGAGAGTTCTCTGGCCATATGAACAAACTCAGCAAAGTACTCCTCCTTGCTTTGTTCTGAGCGTTCATGGCTAAGTAAATAATCCTTGAAGGCTTTTAGGCTTTCATCTTTACCTAAACCCTCTAAAGGTAAATCGCGATACTGACTATCCGGAAGTTGAAGCAAATGCGCTAACTGCTGCAATGCCTGGGCAGAAGCACATTGCCAAAGCATCAAAGCAAGAGCAATGACACCAAGCAAGGCAATAAGCAAGGCATTCCAGGTAACACCTGAAATCAAAATGCTAGCACTCACACAGGCAAGGGACATGACAATAAAAACAAAATATGTTTAGGATAACGCCGAGCAGTAGACATAACTTTCTAGACCCATTCTTTTTCCTGATTTAAAGGACAATAAATGTCATCAACATCAAAGAAGGGGCAAAAGCCATGCCCACTAGTAAAATCACATCAAGGCAGACCACTTAACACGAAGCTAATCAATTGTTTTTATTAAGCAAATTAATATGTAACAAGATGTACGTAAGAAACAGAAATACAGGCGAGTGCTATTTAAAGTGCGACAAGGAAGAGTCACGCCCAAGCAAAGTGCAATGATTACTTGCAGAACTGAAGATGCAACGCAATGGTGCTAACAGACTAAAAAAGCCTGCGAGGTGAGCGGTGGCACAATTCTGAGAAAGTTAAAACTTTCCGTCCTAACTGAAAGGAAGAACGCGTGTTATAAGTACCGAGTTCCTTAGCGTTAGATAGCGCCTTAACTCTAATTGCATCAAGGGTTTCTTTGGATTCTATTAACCTAGCCATAGTGTCACCAATCTCTCATCAACAGTTTTTATGAACAACACTAGGTATTACGTCAATGTTTAGTATTTGGATCACATATTATGTGATCTATATTTGGTCATCTAGGTGTATCATGGGAGTCGTAAACAGTAGATAAGTAAAATATATAGATGTGAAAGAAGACAAACATGGACTCACTAACCCAAGCAGCACTAGGCGCCACTGTTGGCCATACATTATTAGGTAAACATATCGGCCGTACAGCTCCAATTATCGGGGCAATTCTGGGGACTTTGCCAGACCTTGACGTACTTATTCCTTTTGGGGGCCAAGTTGAAGACTTTACCTATCATAGAAGCTTTAGCCACAGTCTGATTATCCAGATCGCTGTGGCGCCCCTACTAACATGGTTAATACTGCACTTTCGCCCAAGCTATCGTCCAATATCCAAGCAATGGTTCATTGCGATTCTCGCGATTTTTTGGACTCACTCCCTACTCGACGCCTGCACCGTATATGGAACTCAATTGTTCTGGCCGCTAACAGAGCACCCCTTTGGCTTATCAAGCGTATTTATTATCGACCCATTCTATACGCTGCCGCTTTTACTTGCGCTGTTTCTCGCCTACAGGAATACTTGGATTTCAAAGAAAGCCACCATGATCACCACCTCAGCTTTCGCTATTTCATCGCTATACCTATGCTGGGGCGTCTTTGCAAAACATATCGCGGAAGAGAAAATTGCCACCGCTTGGCTCAATCAGAAAGGAACAAGCAAAGTCGTATCTACCATCAGTACACCTATGCCATTGAGCTCTTTCTTATGGCGAATAGTGATAGATGAAGGCGATCGTTACAGCATCTCACATGTGAGTATTTGGGAAGACACGAATACAATCGAATTTAAGACCTACCCTAAAGGCACCGAGTTATTAAAAGGCTTAGAAAGCCATTGGGATGCCCAACGACTGGTATGGTTTACCAAAGGTTTTTACAAAGCTGAAACTCGTGAAGATCGAATAGTCATGTCTGACCTAAGAATGGGCGTTGAAGGCGCTTATGCATTCAATTTCGCCATTGCAGAACAAGTAAACCAAGATACTCAAGTATCGACTATTTCGCCTATCAAAGCCATACGTGTCAACGATTCACTTGATTGGACAAAGCTTACATTACTGTGGGACCGACTTTGGGACTCAAGTGTTTCACTGCATCCGCAGCAGTAAAAGGGGACGGAGGGATTATAAAGTAATCAGTTAACGGATTTTTAGTTGGTACAGAACTCTGATTAAAAAAGAATCCCTCAGTCCCCTTAAAGCAGCTTAGTTGAATCAGAGCGCTACTTATTGGAATGTTATAGATATATTTAGCTAAATCCAGTAGTCGCCAATATGGTTGAAGATCCAGGTGATTATTATTGGTCAAGTTATCAGTGTAATGCTTTAGGTAAAGTATCAGGGTTATTGAACCCGCATAAAGAGTATTTGGCACTGGGCAAGTCGACTGATGAAAGGTTAAATAATTATAGAGAATTGTTTAGGCATCATGTAGATGAAGAAATGATCACAGATATACGCGAGGCGGTTAACAAGGGAATAGCGATAGGTAGTGAAGGGTTCAAGGAACAGATTGAGCGAAGGTATCATCGTCGAGTGGTTCCTGGAAAAGCGGGTAGGCCGAGGATTGAAGGTTGATTGGTAAATGTTACTCTGACCCCGATTACTCTTATTGATAACTGAGTCGTATCAGGTTACAATTCGGCTTATGATTCTATCATTTAAACACAAAGGCCTCGAGAAGTTCTTCAAAGCAGGAAAAACTTCAGGTATTCAAGTAAAGCACTCTAAGCGTTTAAAACTTATTTTAGGCCGACTTAATGCTTCTACTTCCCCAGATGATATGAATTTACCGGGGCTATTTCTGCACTCCTTATCTGGTAAGCGTTCAGATGTTTGGTCTGTTCGTGTTAGTGGGAATTGGAGGGTGACGTTCCGTTTCAATGGGGAACATGCAGAAATTGTAAATTACGAAGATTATCACTGAGGTGAAATTATGCTAATGCACAACCCTCCACATCCAGGCGAGATTATTAAAGAGCTTTGTCTTGAGCCTCTCGAGCTAAGTATCACTGCAGCGGCTGAAGCATTAGGCGTTAGTCGAAAAACACTCTCTAGTATTGTTAACGGTAAAGCAGGTATTAGCCCTGAAATGGCGGTGAGGCTTTCGATTGCGTTTAATACATCAGCTGAAAGTTGGTTGAATCAGCAAACACAATATGATTTGTGGCAGGCGGAAGCTAATCGAAGTGAACTCGATGTAAAGCCTTTAATTGCCGCCTAGCATATAAGACGAGTTAGATCTTGTAGACTTATGGGTGTATGTCCTGCCTTAAGTGCCTCTTGCTCTGCGAAAGTTTAGCGGTTCAGAAATACCAAGGAGGCACGTTGGAATAAAAAAATTTAGCAGCTAATGTGTGAATTCATGCACCACAACGATCCATCTCGCATTTTAGTAGGGCAAAAACCCCAACAATAAACTATGCCTTATTATTGCTCCTCACACTCAAACCCGCTAAGACCAGCGTCGTCCGTAGACCTTACAAACAGTAACAATCCTTAGTTACTCTGCGGCATAGTACTTGCTCCTCTGTAATACAAACACTCAAATTCATCGGCATTTCCAAGAGGAGCTTTGTCATGCGAAATATGCCTTGGGCTGAGAAACTAGACAGTACTCCCTTTATCGCCTTACTAACGATCATTACACTAACATCGTGGCTAATACAGCCCTCGTCATATTGGACCGTTTTTCTTATTGCTCTTTCTGGGCTCTCATCTATATTCCTGATCTATAAACGAAACCAGTTTTTTGCACCTCTCAAAGATGTTTCACGCTTACTTCAACAAAACGGTGTACAACACCGAGACCTCCCTCTCCATTCTCGATCTGGACACTCCGTCCTGGAAGCACTACGCCACTATTTACTCAATCAAGAACGCTCTGTTCAGCATAGAGACGGTTACTTTACTGAGTTTAACCATATGGCGAGTGAGTTATCGATCAGCGCTTCAACCTCGGCAAAAAATGCCATGGAACAAAAGCAGGCAATCTCCTCTTCGGCTGCAGCAGTCACTCAACTGAGTGCCAGCGTGAGCGATGTTGCAACGCAAGTTCGAGAAACCCATGCCGACATTGATACTTCACGTAAGCAAATTGCATAAGGGCGTGCCGAAGCGCAAAAAGCCTGCATTGAGATTGAGAAGATGACTGCCTTGTCTGAAGAAAGCGTCAAAATGGTGGATGTCTTGTTTGAGCAGTCAAACAATGTTGCAGCAATGTCTAACATCATTCGGGAAATTGCCGATCAAACCAACCTTCTATCTTTAAATGCTGCAATCGAAGCGGCACGCGCTGGTGAGCATGGGCGAGGCTTTGCAGTCGTGGCCGATGAAGTTCGAAATCTGGCAATCAGATCCCGAGAATCAGCAAACGATATTAGCGACAGTATTGAGTTATCTCACAAGCAGATGGGCAGTGTGAAACAGCAGGTCCATGATGTCGTCAGTAAAGCCAGAGAAAACTATCATAGCATCCAAAACCTTGAAGCCAATCTAGGTACCCTCGATAAAGTCGTCGATCAAATATGTGACAAGATTTCTCATATATCTACGACAACAGAGCAACAAAGCTACGCAACCAACGAAGTTGCTTTCAATGTTGAAACACTGCTATCACAAGCAGATGAGAATACAGCAATCGCTGACGAAACGGTTAATATCGCCAAATACCTGGCAAATAAATCAAGCCAATCAAAAGAACCAATGGAGAACAGTTTATGATCATTACCCTCTCCTTAGTCCTCATAGTCATTGCAAGTGTGCTGGTTTGGTTTAGTACCAATCGAAAAAAACATGCCGAAAAACTGGAACTTAAAAACTGTTTGGCGCAGCTCAATTCACTCAAAAGCTTATTGATTCAAATTCAAAAACATCGCGGCTTAACCACAGGCTATCTTCACGGTGAGAAAACATTACAAGCAGATATAAAAACCGTGAGAGCAGACGTTAACAAACTATGGGCATCATTAGTTAGCAATCACCCATCACTGACAAAAGACAAGTTATTTGAAGGTATATCAAGTCATTGGCAGCGACTTGAAACACGTGCCCTAACAATTGAAGCAAACAACAATATCGACCAACATAACCGACTCATCACAAATCTGCTCTATTTGATTGAAAACCAAACTGAAAAGAATAGTCTGCTCGTAGCATTATCTCGTGAAGCAGGCTTAGATGTAATATGGAAGGAGTTACTCGATACGATTGAATCAATAGGCCAAACCCGAGCCATCGGTATGGGTATTGTTTCCGAAGGAAAGAGTTCAGCTCTAGACCGAATAAAATTGAAGTACTTGAATGACCGTGTAAGCACTCAGTTTGAATCGCTAAATAAGGTTTTTCTTGAAAGAAAGCCCGGCGAAAAAAGAGTGATCATTCTAGATGATAAGCACTCGACCTCAGCGATTAAAAACGCTCAAACAAAAATCTCCGAACTACAGAGCTTTATCGAAACCAAGCTGCTCAATTCTTCGGTAGATAGTCGTTCAGGAGCAGATTTCTTTCAACTGGCGAGCGCAGCTATCGCACCTTTGAATGAGCTCTTTGACCTGGCATCCACTAAGTTATCAACGAGCATTGATTGATCAGGGTATTTCTAGCCATTTACTTAGAAAATTAATCGCACGTTCGCCAATTAGCACTCAAACCAACATAGAAACTTGGTGTTCCCTTATCGCTTCTATTCTAATAGAGCACTATTATTTAGGCCGTCTAGATCAGTCAAAAAGTGCTGCAAGCACCGAGACAGAGACTTAATTTAGGTCTGCCGCATAAGGCTTTAGCCGCTCCAAGGGAATGACTTCCAAGGCTTTTATGTGCGTTTTAGTTAAGTGAACTCTGGGTGCCATACCATCTTCTTGAGCTTGCAACCAACGAACCGCGCATAGACACCAGGTATCGCCGGGATTCAAGCCGGGAAAGCCGTATTCAGGCACTGGTGTAGACAGGTCGTTCCCTTTAAACCTGGAATATTCTAAGAAGTCTTTAGACGCTTCGATACAAACCGTATGTGAACCTGTGTCTGCTTCACAGGTATTACATTTTCCATCTCGATAATACCCTGTGACGGGGTCGCTTCCACATAGTTCCAAGACTTCGCCAAGTACATTTACTGATTCGTCCATATCCATATTGCTTCTCCGCTTACTAACTGTTTAAGCTTTTGACTATTGATGCATTCATCGCATTGAGCCTTAGTCTTCCAAATGTCTAACCGAATAATACATGGATATGTTGATAATGTTGCTTGTGCAATACGAATTTCTCTTACCATGCTTGTCTCTCAAAAAATAACCATAGCTTTCAACCCAGCCTATTGGCACAATCCACTCCCTAGATTAACGCGATACTGAGGTGTACATGCCATTTTCTAAGCTTGGATTAAGCGATCCCATTCTAAAGGCCATCACAGACAAAGGCTACACCGAACCAAGCCCTATTCAATGTAAAGCTATCCCAGCTATCATAGCTGGCAGAGATGTGGTCGCGGCATCTCAGACCGGTACAGGTAAGACAGCGAGCTTTGTGCTGCCATTGCTTGAAAAACTTAATGTTCCCTACAACTATCGCGGCAAGCGCATACGAGCATTAATTATTACCCCGACTCGTGAGCTGACTGAGCAAATTGAAGCCAATATTACGCAATACGGGAAGTACCTCAACCTAAAGTCAATGGCTATGTACGGTGGTATCGCTGCAGAGCCTCAGAAAAAGAGACTCATTGAAGGTGTTGATATTCTGGTCGCGACGCCAGGACGTTTACTTGAAATGGTCTATGACCGTGCAGTTCATTTTGACGAACTAGAAGTCCTGATCTTAGACGAAGCCGATAGAATGCTAAACATGGGTTTTATTGATGAGATCAATAAAATCATTGATCGCCTTCCGAGCGAGCGTCAAAGCTTGTTGTTTTCTGCAACCCTAACCGATGACGTACGCTTCCTCGCTAAGACGGTTAAAGACGAAGCCTTGGAAATCGCCATTTCGCCCGAGGCAACTGCCGCGACCACCATTGACCAGTGGTTGATTACGGTCGATAAAGATAAAAAGTCTGCGCTATTGAGTCATCTCATTATTGAGAATCAGTGGGATCAGGCGCTAATTTTTATTGAGAAAAAACATGGCGCTGCGAAACTTGCCGCTCAGTTAGGCAAACGAGGTATTCACGCAGAAGCAATTCACGGTGACCGTAGCCAAGCAATGCGAGCTAAAATACTGAATGATTTCAAATCTGGCGAAATTAAGTTCTTGGTGGCTACCGGAGTCGCTGCACGCGGAATTGATATTGGTAAGTTAAGCCGAGTGGTTAACTATGACCTGCCCTTTAAGCCTGAGGAATACATTCATAGAATTGGACGAACAGGCCGAGCAGGTGCCATTGGCGAAGCGATCTCATTTGTCTCAATGGGAGATTTTAAGAATCTTTGTGCAATAGAGAGCCGGCTAGGTCATATTATTGAGCGAAAAGAAATTGAAGGCTTCCCTGTGAGAAAAGTCGTGCCCGTATCTATTTTAAATTACGTACCGAAGAATAAGCGACCAGCGAATAAAAAGACTGAGCAGAAAAAACAGGACTCCCCAAAAAAGAAGATTAACCGCAATAAGCCCAATACAACGAGCACCAGCGCTAAGCGCCCTGCAAAGACCACAAATAAAACCATATGGGGTGATAGATAGTGCGCTATAGCCATTTGCCCTATAGCGCACTCGACTAAGCACAAAGGGTTCTTGGCCTAACACCTTTCGCAGCGTTACAATGATGATTCACTCGCTTTTATGGAGGTGCTTGTTATGTCTATTGCTCCTAGAATCGAAGCTCACTTGTCGCGCGTTGGCGTGCACTACGACCTCATTCAACACCCTGAATCTCATACCAGTTTAGCTAGTGCCAGACTTGCTAACGTGCCAGCCAAACAAATGGCAAAAGCCGTTATCACCCACGATGGCGATAACTACCGACTCTGTGTCATACCTGCAACACATCAGCTTGTTCCTGATCTGCTCAACCAGCATATGGGCAAGGCCTCGCATTATCGCTTGGTCGATGAGTGTGAACTCAAAAGCTTATTTGATGATTGCGAAGAAGGTGCGGTTCCTGCACTAGGCCAAGTCTATGGCTTACCAGTAGTTTGGGATAAAAGCTTGGAAGAGATGCCTAGTATTTACTTTGAAAGTGGCGACCACCATAACCTGATTCATGTTAACCATGGCGCATTTATGCAGCTCATGGGGCTTCAGGAAAATGATGTGATTAGTTGCCCGACAGAGTTTTATGAGGCGAGAACGCAGTTAATACACTAGTTTGTAGGCAGAGTGTTCCGACCCTCGCTGATCAACCCTGTGCTAGCCGGCCTGCGAGCCGTGGAAGGCTCTGTAAACACATTGAACCACCGAGAACACAGAGCGCTTCGCTGCACAGAGTAAAGATCAACCTTAATAACTCTTATATGTCTTCTCGGTGGAGGCCCTATGCCGCTCGGTGTTCTCGGTGGTGAATAGTCTTTAATGTTTTGACCTTTGAGGAGGCAGAGGGTTGCATCCCTTATCTGGACTCCCCGTGCTAGCCCGCATGCGAGCCACGAAAGGCTCTGCATACAGAAACACGGGGACTGACTCTAAATGCTACTTCTTAGATTTAGCTTCTTTCAATGCCCATGCGCCAACTGCTAGCATTGCCATCACGGCCAAAGAAACTTCCATTAAGCCCATATGGCTCTCGCCCACGTGCGCCTGCCCTGATGCATGCATACCTTCGTGAGCGAGTGAGGCAAGGCTCACCATCATCATGGCGATTAAGGCACTTGCTTGTGTCATTAAGGTTTTCAATTTCATTGTGTTCTCCTAAGTTAGTCTAATTCTATTCTAAGTCGTCAAGCACTCAAACCACGGCTTTTGCAGGTGGAATTTCTTTGGCCTCAAGCATGCCTTCGCTAATAATGAAATCAATAATTTTGTCTAGACCTTCAGCTTTCTTAAGGTTTGAGAAAACAAAAGGACGTTCACCGCGCATCTTCTTTGAGTCCTGATCCATTACGTCTAGCGAAGCACCAACAAGTGGAGCCAAGTCTATTTTATTGATAATCAACAGATCGGACTTAGTAATGCCTGGGCCACCTTTACGTGGAATCTTATCGCCTGCTGATACATCAATCACGTAGATAGTTAAGTCCGATAGTTCTGGGCTAAAGGTCGCACTAAGGTTATCACCGCCACTTTCTACAAAAACGACATCGAGCTCTCCATGGCGCTTCATCAGCTCATCAATCGCAGCCAAGTTCATTGAGGCATCTTCACGAATCGCGGTATGTGGACAGCCACCCGTTTCAACACCCAGGATTCGGTCTTCATCCAAAGCTTCGTGACGCGTCAGGAATAAAGCATCTTCCTGGGTATAAATATCATTGGTTACCACTGCAATATTGTAGTGATCTTTTAATGCTGCACAAAGTGAGCGCAATAAGGCGGTTTTACCTGAACCAACAGGGCCCCCGACACCGACTCGTAGCGTTTGTTTTTTTGCCATTGTTATATCCTATATTTTTCGTCATCCCCGCGCAGGCGGGGATCCATTGTTTTAATTCCCCCTAAGACCTTAGATTCCCGCCTTCGCGTGAATGACTATAGGGGACGTGATCGTAAGCTTTTCAACTAAGAACGGAAAAGCCTTGAGTATTGCTGTTCATGTAAGGCGCTGGCTATGGCCAATCCGGGTAGACCACCGCCTATTTTGTCTTCATCTATTTGTTCAGCCAAAGCAATCGATTCTGCAATCTCTGGTTGAAACAAGGTCAGCATTTGTTGAGCTTGAGTCTGACCCAAAGGCACCATTTTAGTGGCCCCTGCCACCTGGTTTTCTAGCCATGACCAGACAAAACCATTGGCCGCATCTTCAAAAACGATTCCCCACTTTTGCGCCGCATAAGCGAATAAGGTCGCAAAGCTGTGTTCTTCGCCTTCCTGAGTGACGCATTCTGGCAAGTCAAAATCCAAGCTTTTCAAGAGTCGCAATAAAGCAGCGCCCATTGCCGTATCTGTTAGCCGTAGTTCTTTCGTTTCCCGGGATGCGATCGATAAATCATTAAGAAACATAAAACGCTGCCAGTCTTCTTCAGCCGTGCTTTCCATGGCACCACGTAAAATTGGCAGATCGACTTTGGCCAGGCTTTCTCGCATTTGAAGTCGAATCCAGGACTCGGCATCGTTGAAGTTTTTTATCCAACGACACTCTATTGCATACTCCATGCCTTGCGAAAAGGCATAGCCACCTACCGGTAGGCTAACCGAGCTTAACTGCAGCAAACGTGACAGGGCTAAAGGATTACTCATTCGTGCGAATGTCCATCATGAGAATGACCGTGTGAATGTGAGTGCCCACCCTTGGAATATGCACCAGACTCAGGAGCGAACACTTCTCCTTCATGTGTCACCACTAAACCCAGTAAGTGCAGCATTTCTTCCAAGACGTGGTCAGGCTTAATTCTCAACCAACGCTCACCCACTTCAATTTTTGTATGGCGGTTACCCAAATGATAACAGGCACGCGAGAAAGTACGCCAGTCTTCACAGCTGGCATGCGCGACAGACTCAACAGCACCTTGAACCTGAATAATTTTTCCGCACTCAGACTTGAGATACTCTCCCACCAATAGAGGCTTGCCACGCTCTAGAAAGACACGTACATCAACACCGTTTTCACTCGTTAATTTAAGCCTTCCTCTATCACGCTGGTCCGAGTCTAGCTTGACGACTTCTGAAACCTCTTCATGACAATGCGTGCCGAGTCTTTCGTATACTTCTAACATAATCTTCCTTTTTTGAAGGCCTTATTTACCCTCGAACTCATCGGCTTCGACCTTGTCGGACTGAAGTCCGACCTACCATGCTAGTACATAGCCTGTAGGTCGGGTTTTAACCCGACTGGTCGGTGCCTAAATAGCGTTTAAAACAATGTGTACAATTGCGCCAATGGCAACTCGTCTGCCGGTTCACAAGTTAGCAACTCACCATCCGCTCTAACTTCATAAGTCTGCGGATCTACGGTGATCTCTGGCTGCCAATCATTCAACACCATGTCTGACTTACGAATAGAGCGCGTATTCTTACAAGCACTCAGGTTTCGGCTAAGACCAAGCGCCTCGCCAATATCGTTCTTCAAAGACGCTTCTGAGACAAAGGTCACTGAGGTTTTCGCCGCTGCTAAACCTTGCGCACCAAACATTGGTCGATAGTGTACTGGCTGAGGTGTTGGAATCGATGCGTTAGGGTCCCCCATGGGTGCTGCAGCGATCATTCCGCCTTTGATAATCGTAGAGGGTTTGATGCCAAAGAAGGCAGGCTTCCATAACACCAAGTCGGCCAATTTACCTTTTTCAATCGACCCGACCTCATGAGAGATACCGTGCGCGATCGCAGGGTTGATTGTGTATTTAGCTATATAGCGACGTGCTCTAAAGTTGTCGGCATCACAACCTGAATCTTCTGGCAACAAACCAAATTGTGTCTTCATCTTATGAGCGGTTTGCCAGGTTCGGGTAATCACTTCCCCGACACGTCCCATCGCTTGGGAGTCGGAGGAAATCATACTGAAGGCACCACGGTCATGGAAAATATCTTCGGCGGCAATCGTCTCTTTACGGATTCTTGAGTCAGCAAAGGCAACATCTTCAGGAATAGAACTATCTAAATGGTGACATACCATCAGCATATCCAGGTGCTCGTCAACCGTGTTACGCGTGTAAGGGCGTGTTGGGTTGGTAGATGAAGGCAATACATTCGGGTAAGCACAAGCACGAATGATATCAGGTGCGTGACCACCACCGGCACCCTCAGTGTGATACGTGTGGATCACGCGGTCTTTAAACGCACCAATGGTATCATCGACGAAGCCTGATTCATTCAAGGTGTCGGTATGGATTGCAACCTGAACATCATATTCTTCTGCTACGGATAAACAGCAATCAATGGAAGCTGGCGTGGTTCCCCAATCTTCGTGGAGCTTCAAGCCGCAAGCGCCTGCATCGAGCTGTTCTCTTAGGGCTTCAGGTAAACTTGCATTCCCTTTACCCAAGAAGCCAAAGTTCATGGGCATTTGGTCGGTGGATTGCATCATCTTACCGATGTACCACGGTCCAGAGGTACAAGTTGTGGCGTTAGTACCGGTTGACGGGCCGGTGCCGCCACCAATCATTGTGGTCACGCCTGACATTAAGGCTTCTTCAACTTGCTGTGGACAAATAAAGTGAATATGAGCATCAATGCCGCCAGCAGTAAGGATAGAGCCTTCACCCGCGAGTACATCTGTGCCAGGGCCAATCGCAATATCAACACCGTCCTGAACATCCGGGTTTCCGGCTTTGCCAACACCGACGATACGACCGTCTTTGACACCAACATCACCTTTAACGATTCCCCAGTGATCAAGAACCAAAGCGTTGGTAATCACTAGGTCGACAGTATCGGCACATGAGCGCTGACTTTGCCCCATGCCATCTCGAATCACCTTACCGCCACCAAACTTCACTTCTTCGCCGTAGGTGGTGTAATCCTTCTCCACTTTGATCCAAAGATCGGTATCGCCTAAACGAACTTTATCACCCACCGTTGGACCGAACATTTGCGCGTAGGCTTTTTTATCCATCTTAGTCATCTTTTCTCTCCTCAGCTCAAAGCTATAGCGCGCCCATTACATCACCACGGAATCCGTAGACCTTACGGTCACCCGCATAAGCCACCAGCTCTACTTCCCGGCCCTGTCCAGGTTCAAACCTTACCGCCGTGCCCGAGGCAATATTTAAACGAAAGCCTTTGGTCTTGTCTCGATCAAAACTTAAAGCCAAATTGGTTTCAAAAAAATGATAGTGAGAGCCGACTTGAATGGGTCGGTCACCGGTATTTTCAACACGCAAGCTTAATGTCTCGCGCCCTACATTCAGTTCAATATCGCCCTCGGCGACTTGGTATTCTCCAGGAATCATACTTGTCCCCTTATCAATAGATATTCGTTCATAGTTGTGTCATTCCTGCGTTATCCCCTAACTAACCCTCATGGATCCCGGCTTAAAACACCACCGGGATGACAGTTGTGAGTGTTACCACCGGTGTGACTATGTGAGTGTCACTAACGGAATAAAAAGGCCAATTAATCGACTTATGAAATCGGGTCGTGAACGGTGACCAGTTTAGTTCCATCAGGAAAGGTCGCTTCGACTTGCACTTCATGAATCATCGAGGCGACACCGTCCATTACTTGCTCTTCAGTCAACAAGGTTTTGCCGTAGCTCATTAGTTCGGCAACCGTTTTACCGTCTCGAGCGCCTTCAATAATTTCCATTGTCAGGTAGGCCATGGCTTCGGGGTAGTTTAATTTTAAGCCTCTGTTCAAGCGTCTTTCAGCCAGCAACGCGGCGGTGAAAACCAGTAGCTTATCTTTCTCTCTAGGTAATAGTTCCATAATTCACTCTTATATAATCTGACACTTAAGTTAACCAAATTCTTGGTTCGATGGCTTTGCGCCCCGATAGCACTGGACGAACCAATGCCCATGCTTCGCCTAATAAATTTCTTGCTCGTTCAGTGCAGTTACCGAGGTATCTGACGGTTAGAAACTCACCTGTCATGCTTAACGCTAGCAAATCATCTCCTGGCATACCACTTTGTTTGATAAGCAATGCCTCAAGCATGGTTTCATGCTCCGCACTATCGATAGTTTCGTTGAAGGGCCCAGCAACAAATAGTGCATTAACGGGCTTTTCTTGAAGTCCACCCGTTCCATGTAAAACGGATGTGTCACCTGGCGCTAAACTGAGGGCTTCATTGAAACGAATACGGCCTTGCTGCCATATCTGCAAGCGCTGCTCGCAACTACCGTCTTCGAACGCCAAGTTATTCGCCGGTAAGCCAAAACAAGTGACCTCCCAAGCCATTACCTTAGCACCTTCTGCCAGTTCAACTTGGGTATTCATACGTGCATGAGACTTAGGGAAAAGAATAGTTTCTAGCGGTAACCATTCCAACACGGCGTCGCTTTCGACTCGCAAGGTCATATTTTGTGTTTGAACACCCGAGTCGTCGCGAGCCTTATAGACTCTACCCGCGCCGGGCGTAGTGATGAGTGCCTCACTGCCAGATTCAACCTGTATGTCGATATCTAGGGTATCACCAGTTACCAAGCCGCCCGGCGGGTGCAGCAAATAAGCGTGCGCACAGTCAGGGCCTTCAGGGTAAAACGCTTTTTGAACGTAAAGCGGACCTTGATGTTCACTAGCAACCAAGCGTGTACCACGTGATCGTTGCGCAAAGCGTAAACGCAGATAGGCCTGCCACTGACCGTGGTCAGAAACAATGTCTTCAATGAGTGTTGGGTCGAGTGCTTGGTTCATTTTTGTTATTCATTTATATTTTTGATTCTTGTCGTCTAGAAAACGTCATTCCAAAGTACTCCGTCATTCCAAAGACCCCCGTCATTCCAAAGACCCCCGTCATTCCCGCGAAGGCGGGAATGACAGCGTTTTATGGAAATGTCTGTGGGTAACGATAAAAAAGAGTGTAGAGAGAGTAATAACCTCTTTATACAGCCAAGTATTTACTAATCAAGTCATCACTCAGCTTATCCATCGTGTCATTGGCCACGACACGGCCTCTATCCATTAGCCTAAAGGATTGTCCAACGCGTCGAGCAAAGCCAAGTTTCTGCTCTACAAGGATAACCGTCAAGCCTTCTTCTTCATTTAACTTCATCACAACATCGCCAATTTGCTTAACAATGTTAGGCTGAATACCTTCATTTGGCTCATCCAGAATTAACACCTTAGGCTCTATAATCAGCGCTCTGCCAATGGCCAACTGCTGTTGCTGGCCACCCGATAAGTCACCACCGCGGCGATGCATCATTTCGCCTAGCACAGGGAATAGATCAAAAATTTTCTGAGGAATTTCACCCGCGCCTTCCTGACCTTTTAAACGTCCCTTGCGAATAGGCAAACCCACACGTAAATTCTCTTCAACGGTTAGTAATGGAAAGATCTCCCGTCCCTGCGGCACATAGCCAATACCTGCGGGTGCTCGAGCTTCCGCTGTTTTTCCCTGCAAAGGCTGGCCATCCATTAATATTTCGCCATTGGTGACGGGAAGCAGTCCCATGATGGCCTTAAGTAAGGTAGTTTTACCGACACCATTACGGCCCATGATACAAGTGCGTGAACCTGGCTCGATCTGCATGTCCAAGTCCCAAAGGATTTGAGTGCCGCCGTAATGCTGATTAACCTTGTTTATTGAAATCATAATTAAGCCTCATCACCCGTTTCATCACCCAAATACACTTCCCTTACATCTTTATTATTTTGCACCTCGTCCATAGTCCCCTCTGCCAATACAGAGCCTTGATGCAATACCGTCACGGTTTTGGCAATTGATCGAACAAATTCCATATCGTGTTCAACGACCACGACGGTGTGTTCACCCGCTAAAGAGTTCAACAGCTCAGCGGTTCGTTCTGTTTCTTGTGCCGTCATGCCTGCAACCGGCTCGTCAACTAATAGCAAACGAGGCTCAGACGCGAGCAACATACCAATTTCCAACCACTGCTTTTGCCCATGTGATAAGGAACCTGCCAGCATCATACGGTGCTCTTTCAAGCCAATTGTTTCCAATACGTGGTCAATTCGGCCTATCTCTTCCGAACTAAGTGTAGAAAATAAAGTGGGCAGCACGCGCTTGTTTGTTTTTAGCGCTAGCTCAAGGTTATCCAGAACTGTATGCGCTTCAAACACTGTGGGCTTTTGAAACTTTCGACCTATCCCTAGCTGAGCAATCTCTGCTTCATCTTTTTCCAGCAAGTTATGTGTTTGACCAAAATAAACCGAGCCTTCGTCACATTGGGTCTTTCCGGTAATCACATCCATCAAGGTCGTTTTACCTGCGCCATTTGCACCTATTAAGCAGCGAAGTTCACCATCATTGATATAGAGGTTCATGTCATTCAGTGCTTTAAAGCCGTCGAAACTGACTGACAAGCCTTCGATATAGAGAATCACGTTCTTCGATACATCAACATGCACATCGTCTTCGCGCATGAAACTCCATACTTGGTCTCGACGCATCGTTTCTCGAGTTGTATCCAATACATTCATGATGCTGTCTCCCCGGTTTCTAATTTATTCTTCTTTAGCGTTCGCTTGTCTCTAATTTGCTCCATTAAGCCCATCAGGCCTTTTGGTAAGTAAAGCGTAACGAAGACAAACAAGGCACCCAATGCGAATAACCAACCATCTGGCATAATCGCGGTGAATTTAGTCTTCGCAAAATTCACTAACAATGCACCAATAACTGCACCAATCAAAGTTCCTCGGCCACCCACTGCTACCCAGATCACCATTTCGATAGAGTTAATGGGTGAGAATTCACCTGGGTTAATAATACCGACTTGAGGAACGTACAAGGCACCCGCTACTGCCGCAATCACAGCTGAGTAGACGAACAACCAAACTTTATAGCGCTCAGTACGATAGCCAATAAAACGTGCTCTGTTTTCACCATCACGAATCGCGACAATAACCTTGCCAAAGCGTGATTTAAATATCGCATGGCTCGCAAGCAACACTAAACACAATATGACAGAGGTGGCGACAAACAAACCAATTCGCGTGCTGTCTGCTTGTAAATCAAAGCCTAGTATCTCTTTGAAATCTGTTAAGCCGTTGGTCCCGCCAAAACCCATCTCGTTTCGGTAGAAAGACAGCATCAATGCATAAGTCAGTGCTTGCGTCATGATCGATAGATATACACCCGTGACTCGAGACCTGAATGCCAACCAACCGAACACGAAAGCTAGCAAGCCAGGCACCAATGCCACCATGATCATCGCAAACCAGAATTGATCCATACCCTGCCAGAACCAAGGTAGCTCTTGCCAATTCAGAAAGACCATAAAGTCAGGTAGCTCAGGGTGACCATAGACACCACGGTCACCAATCTGACGCATTAAATACATGCCCATGCCGTAGCCACCAAGCGCGAAAAATGCACCATGACCCAAGCTCAAAATACCGCAATAGCCCCAGATAATATCAACTGCCAAAGCCAGCATGGCGTAGCACAAGTACTTACCCAGCAAAGTTATGGTATAGGTGCTGACATAAAACACTGAACCTTCAGGCATCACCAAGTTACCGATAGAGGCAAGGAAAGTGATGGCGAGTAAAAGAATTACAAATGGAAAGGTTCGACTCCCCGGCTGACCTTCTCGGCCCATTAATCCGCGATCAAACAGCGTACTTAAAATACTCATTCTGCCGCTCTCCCCTTCTGTGGAAACAGTCCTTTCGGTTTTTTCTGAATAAACAAGATGATGAATACCAATACCAAGATGCTAGCCAATACTGCACCGGTAACCGGCTCAAGAAATTTATTGGCAATACCTAAGCTGAAGCCTGCTACCAAGGTCCCCCAAAGGTTTCCAACACCACCAAACACAACGACCATAAAGGAGTCGATAATGTAAGCTTGCCCGAGATTCGGCCCTACGTTCGTTAACTGACTCAAAGCCACACCCGCCATACCGGCGATACCTGAACCTAAACCAAAAGTCATTGCATCGACCCAGTCTGTGCGAATACCCATGGCTTTTGCCATGTCACGGTTCTGAGCAACCGCACGAACATTCAACCCCAATGAGGTCTTATTTAAGATCAACAACAACAGACCAAACACCAATAATGCAAAGGCAAGAATGTAAAGGCGGTTCATCGTGAGCGATAAGACAGGGTTGATATCTAAGGAGCCACTCATCCAGCTCGGCGTTTCAACTTGGCGGTTGAGCGGAGAAAATACGGTGCGAACCAATTGCTGCAAGATGAGACTGATACCAAAGGTTGCCAGTAACGTTTCAAGCGGACGACCGTGAAGATGACGAATTACGCCTCGCTCTATACAGATGCCAACAAAGCCCGACACTAGGAAAGCTGCCGGAATAGCGACCCAAATCGAATAGTCGATAGCATTCGGCATCAGCAACTGAACCACATAAGTGGTATAAGCGCCCAGCATGATCATCTCACCATGCGCCATATTAATAACGCCCATAACGCCAAAGGTAATTGCCAGGCCAATTGCAGCAAGCAAAAGGACAGAACCTAAGCTCAATCCGAAAAAGAGCTTATCGACAAACTGAAAGTTAGCGACTCGATCTTCAATCAGTGTTAACGCCTTTTGTGCCGCCGCCACAACGACTTCATCACTATCATTTTCAACAATTTTGGCGAGCAGATTCTTAATCTCATTTTCCAAACGACCTGCCAGGGTTTCAATTGACGCCAGTCGTTCTTCGCGAACTTTGCTGTTTTCTAAGGCATAAATAGCAAGTGCAACCCCCATCATTTCCAATACTTCTTCATCTTGCTCAGACACTTTCACTGCTTGAATGGCTTCAATCAGGCTTTCATCCAAACTTGATAGTAAAGAAGTGAGCGCTGAAAGACGCAACTCTGGGTCCTTTGCACTTAGCTGAATACGTGCAATTGCCCCACGGAGATAAGAGCGCACTTTGTTATTCACACGAACTTTCTTGTAGAGTTTCTTTTTCAATGGCTCTAACTCAGCACCGGTGAAAACTTCGTGAAAGACTTTTTCGCCATCAACTTTTTTCACCGACATAAGTGAGTTACGGTCTTTCTTAAGATAATGAAGCTGCCCCTTTAGCATCACCTGAAACATGGGGAGCAAGGTTTCCCCTGCGTGTGCTTCCAAGTCTTTCAAGATCGGAATAATCTTCTTAAGCTTGGCTTTCGTCAGTTTGCTTAAGAGCGCTTGGGTTTCGCTATCTATTGCTGTCGCAACAGTGCTTGGACTGTTCTCGGCGTTCGATGCCGCATAGCTTTGGTTGAACACCAAGCTAAACATTATCGCAAGAATAAAGGGCAGGATTCTCACCGCTGTACTCCATTTTAGGTTCATTTAACACGCAACTTCCCTGTTGTGTCTGTTCAGATATGATCTGAAGCCAAACATCATAGGGAAATTACGGGGTTGTAGGTTTAGAAATGAGGAGCACCGGACAGTGCTCCCCTTTTAAGTTGCCGAATAAATGTTTCCGGCTAGCTAAAGCTCAGGTCTTAGAAGTTCTGACCAGAACACTTAGCTGTTTTAGTATTAAAGTTGCCGCACTTAACCGGGTCAGTCCAGTCAGCAATTAGGTCTTTAGAACCTGGTAGGTAGTTAGACCAAGCATCACCAATTACTTCACCGTTAGTTTCCCAAACCACTTCAAATTGACCATCTTCTTGAATCTCGCCAATTAAAACTGGCTTACTCAAATGGTGGTTAGTATTCATAACAGCAGTACCGCCAGTCAGGTTAGGTACCGATACACCCAAGATAGCTTGCTCAACTGCGTCTACGTCAGTAGTACCCGCTTTCTCAACTGCTTTCGCCCACATTTCGAAACCAATGTAGGTCGCTTCCATTGGGTCGTTAGTCACACGCTTGTCGTCTTTGATGTAAGACTTCCAGTTTGCAATAAACTCTTCGTTTACATCACTTTCAACGCTTTGGAAGTAGTTCCAAGCTGCCAAGTGACCAACAAGTGGCTTAGTGTCTAGACCAGACAGTTCTTCTTCACCAACAGAGAATGCAACCACTGGAATATCTTCAGCAGAAATACCCTGGTTACCTAGCTCTTTATAGAAAGGAACGTTTGCATCACCATTAATTGTTGAAACAACCGCTGTCTTCTTACCTGCGCTACCGAACTTCTTGATGTCTGAAACAATTGACTGCCAATCAGAGTGACCGAAAGGTGTGTAGTTGATCATGATATCTTTTTCTGCAACGCCTTTAGCCTTAAGGTATGCCTCAAGAATCTTGTTCGTTGTACGTGGGTAAACGTAATCAGTACCTGCAAGTACCCAACGCTCAACCTCAAGGTCATTCATCAAGTAGTCAACGGCTGGAACCGCTTGCTGGTTTGGCGCAGCACCTGTGTAGAAAACATTTTTAGACGACTCTTCACCTTCGTACTGAACAGGGTAGAACAACAAACCGTTCAACTCTTCAATGACAGGAAGAACCGCTTTACGTGAAGATGACGTCCAGCAACCGAAAATTACGTCAACCTCGTCTTTAGTAAGCAGTTCACGTGTTTTCTCTGCAAATAATGGCCAGTTCGATGCGGGGTCAACCACAACAGGCTCTAGCTTCTTACCTAGCAAACCACCTTCTTTGTTCTGCTCTTCGATCATCATTAGAACCGTGTCTTTCAGTGTTGTTTCACTGATCGCCATAGTGCCTGATAGAGAGTGAAGTACACCGACTTTAATTGTGTCAGCAGCCATTGCGCTCATTGCAAATGCTGAAGCACTTGCGCTAAGAACTAAACCTTTAAGCATTTTTTTCATTGTCATGATTCTACCTTCCTCAAAATAAGACTCTTGGATAATGAGGCACTTGTTATAAATTTGGAGTTATAGCCTCTTCATGAACGATTATGAAAAATATACTGCTTCGGGGGTATTGGCTGATTGACGAATTCGACTACGTCAAATAACGTATTCACTCTATAAACCGACTCTTACTGACACTCAATAAAGCTCGTTACAATAAGCCGCAAAGATTAAAAGACTAATAGAGATTGTTTGCTAGTATTAATAGTTAATAAAGAACAACTATGATATCCCCTGAGCTCATGCAAAAAAAATTCGTTGTAAAAGACATCCTGAAGCACCATAACATCACCAGCTGGTTCCAACCGATCATTAATGTCGAGCGGCGTGAACTCATCGGCTGGGAGGCCTTTTCACGAGGGCCAGAGACTGATAATGGTTTAGAAACGCCAGCAATGTTTGATACGGCTGCCGAAGCGGGTATTTTAAAACCTTTTGACTTGATGTGCCTACACACAGCGGCCGAGAGCTTTGACCAGCTTCAACTGGAGAACAAGTTATTCATCAACATATCCAACGAAATGCTCATCGCCAGTAGTCGTTTAAAGGATCAGGTTGGAAAACTCATTGCTGACAATAGAGTTCCATCAACACGTATGGTGTTGGAAATTGATGAAAAGAATGCCAGCAATAACATTAATGAGCTTATCGAAGCTGTTCATTTTTTTCATGAGCAAGGCTTTGAGGTCGCAGTTGACCATTTGAGTGGAATAGACAATGTTGGTGAAAGCGCGTCGTTACATAAACTCTGGTCTGAAATAAAACCAGATTACATCAAACTGGATCGCAGCTTCATTCAAAACGTAAATGGTAGTGCCAGCAAACAAAAAACGGTCAAAGAAGTGGTAGCTGTCGCCCGCTCGATTGGTTCTGTGTTAATTGCTGAAGGGGTCGAAACAGAAAAAGAGCTTAAGAAGCTATATGAGCTAGGAGTTCATAATGTCCAAGGCTATTTAATTCAAAAACCACAGTTAGCACCCGTCGCCCCCAAGCTCGATGACTTACTCGACAAAGAACTGTTCGCAGAAACCAACCAAAAAAGTTTGGCCTGCGACTTGGTTGTTTCAACAGCTCATGTCGAAGTCGGCACCACAATCCAAAGCGTCTTTGAGTTACTTGAAGCCAATGTTCACATGAGTTCCATTGCGGTAGTAGAGAATGAGAAAGTAAAAGGCATTATCTTTCGCACTCCCTTTATGAACAAGTATTCCAAGCGACAGAGACGAGAAGTCGTTCAAGCCAAGTGTATCTCAAGCGAAATGAGCTCAGACTTCCTGCATGTTGACGCTCATCAGCGCATAGAGCAAGTCAGCCGCCTGGTCACATCTCGCGCGCAATTAGATGCAGAGCATGACTTTATTATCTCTAATGAGCAGCATTTTCTTGGGATCGGAACGGTCATCGACCTATTACGCAAGGTCACTCAGTTGCGCGTCAAACCAGATCACCAGGAAAACATCCTGACCATGCTCCCGGGGAACACCCCTATCGGGAATTGCGTCATGGAACTTCTGGATAAAGATACTCCCTTCTCAATCGCGCTTC
>NZ_LWGJ01001057.1:0-1850 GCF_001635845.1 Oleiphilus sp. HI0132
AACAGGACACAAGCCTACTTAGTGAGTTCTGGAATACCCCAAACCTTGCCAATACACCAGGCATGCCAGCGATTGAGCTCTTCGACGCCGTCGCATCAGGAAAGATCAAAGCCCTATGGGTCATGGCAACCAACCCGGTCGCCAGCCTTCCCAATGCAGAAAAAGTAAGGAAAGCCATTGAACAATGTGACTTCGTCGTTGTGTCTGACTGTGTCGCTCATGCGGATACCTTAGATCGAGCCGAAGTCAAACTGCCCGCTTTGGGCTGGAGCGAAAAAGACGGTACTGTCACCAATTCCGAACGACGAATTTCGCGCCAACGAGCGCTGCTACCACCAGCAGGTGAAGCCAAGCCCGACTGGTGGATTATCTGCCAAGTAGCCAAAGCCATGGGCTACCACGAAGCATTTAATTTTAAATCTGCTGCCGATATTTTTCGGGAACATGCAGCACTAACAGGCTTTAAAAATACGGCTGAACAACGGCCTAGAGATTTCGATATCTCTGGCTTGGCAGAGCTTAGTGACGAACAATACGACTCGCTAGAACCTGTGCAATGGCCCGTAAACAACACTCACCCGAATGGTGTAAAACGATTTTTTTCTGAAGGAGGTTTCTTTACCGCCTCCGGCAAAGCCAAACTCATAGCACTCAGACATCGCCCACCTGTTAACTCATTGTCAGAGGCCTGGCCCCTTGCTTTGAATACCGGACGGGTTCGAGACCAATGGCATAGCATGACCCGCACTGCCTTATCAGCGAGGCTAAACCAGCATAAGCCGGAGCCCTATGTCGAGATCACTCCTGAAGACGCTCATAAGTTCGGTTTAAGTCAGGGCGATATAGCTGAAATAGAAAGTCATTGGGGAAGCATGCTTGCACGAGTGGAGGTCACTAAACGCCTTCCGCAGGGAGAGCTATTTGTCCCCATGCACTGGACCTCTCAATTCAGCAGCCAGGGGCGCGTTGGAGTAGTCGTTAACCCAGAGATTGATCCAATATCCTTCCAACCCGAAAGCAAGCACACGCCGGTTAGCATCAAAGCTTACCAAACCAACTGGCACGGTTTTGTTATTTCACGTCACCCTTTAATTCTTGATGGCATTGACTACACCGTACTCATCAAAGGCGATGGCTACTTCCATTACGAACTTGCAGGAAGGCGGCAAATCAAGCACTGGCAAACCCATCTGTCCAGTCAAATCAGAATCCACTCAGGAGAGCTAGAGTGGCAAACCTATCAAGATGAGCATCAAGGATTATTTCGAACCGCCTGCTTTAATGAAGGCATACTTCAAGCTGTGCTCATCGTAGGTTCGAACTACCAACTACCCGAGCGAAGCTGGATCGCCTCATTATTTAGTCATACCGATAAGCACCCTGAAACCTTAGATACAGAAAGCCGCATGGCTTTATTAACAGGCAAACCACCCATAGGTACGCCGGATGTCGGTAAAATCATATGCGCCTGCTTTAATGTCGGGAAAAAAACCATTCAAACGGCAATAAAGGAACACCAACTAACAAGCCCACAGGAAGTTGGAAAAGTCTGTAAAGCTGGCACCAATTGTGGCTCTTGCGTACCTGAGATAAAAGCGCTATTTACTTAAGGGCAAGCTGACAATAAGCCTCGTACAAGCTAAGTACGAGGCTTATTCCTCCTAAGGGTCGTAGCGGCTAACGAGTACGGTACTCGGCTGACGAGGGGTGTTAAAGCCTTCCGAGGCTTGCTCATTAATTTCGATCAAGGGCACATCTGAAACTAAAGGGTCGAGTTGCTGGGCGTCTTGCCGAACAATCCAATAGCTTGCAACAAACGAAACGGTGAGCGCTGAGTATAAAATGGTATT
>NZ_LWGJ01001058.1:0-1611 GCF_001635845.1 Oleiphilus sp. HI0132
AATCGCGCATACCACTATACATTTGCGGTTTTTAGCCCTTTCTTGCGTCATTTTATAGGAAGGGGCGAGTTGTTGAATTATGCCTGTCCATAATGAATATTTCGAATGTACAACTATGAAAGCAAAAGATACAAGTCAAATAGCACTCTCCAAACTATGTACACTGCTAATGTGTTTGTTCTTAAGTGGCTGCGAATTTTTTGATAGCGACCGGCAAGATAACAATGTTGATGGACGTGCTGTTAAAGGCGTCATCAGCAACGGCATAATCAGCGCATACCGAGCCGAAGATAATAGCCTGATCACACAAACACGCAGCGACTCATCCGGCTATTTTTCACTAGACTTAAACGAACTTGAAGATGGCACGCTCGTTCTACTCTCACTAAGCGTAGATACTGATACTCGCATGCTTTGCGACCTGGTAGAAGGCTGTATTGAAAAAATATCTGGCCAAACACTTTCGTTTGGTGAAGCAGTCAGACTCCCAGCTTATTTTCAACTCTTAGGTCTAACAAGCAAGCAAACCCACTCCACAACGTTTCTTTCACCTTTAAGTCACCTTATTGTTAAAACTGCGCAGTCTCTGCCTCAGGGCTTAAATGCGCAAAACATAGTAACAGCCACTCAGTGGGTCATGGAAAGTTTTGACTTAGAGAGCGACCCCTTAACTACCCCAACACTTGACCTAACAAAGCTCTCGGATGCAAGTGACGAATCTCTAAAGCAAGCAATTCTAAGCGCTTCTCTTTATGAGCACGCGCTTGATACAGAGTGGATAGGCACGAACCAATTGCTTGATCATATTCCCTTAGCGAACGTGTTCTACACAGCAAGCGACCTAGCAGAGCAGCTTTCTGCATACCTGGACACCTACTCTGACAACGGAAATAGTTATGCTAGCGCACTGAGCAGTATCACCAATGATGCTCAAAATATTGCAGAAGATCTCGACAGCGCTGAGCTTCAAATTCAAACTCAACCGCAGTCCATACATACCAGTGAATCACAAAGCTTTTCTTTGTTTGTTCTCGCATCCGGAGCGGGAAGCTTAAGCTATCAGTGGCAGAAGGATGGCGAGAATATCCCGGGCGCGACAGCAAGCTCCTACAATAAAACGAGCGCTCAACTTAGCGATTCTGGTTTATATAGTGTCACCATTTCCAACAGTGAGGAAACTATCCACTCGCTAGAAGCCCTTGTCTCAGTGGAAGAAAACGTGTTACCCGTCAGCATATCCCAGCAACCTAGCGCTAGCATCGTCACTGAAGGGGAAACAATCTCTCTCAGCGTCTTAGCGACTGGCGGAGATCCAATCAGCTATCAATGGCAAAAGAACGGCTCCTTAATTCCTGGCGCAACACATAGCACTTTAACGATTAGCCCAAGTTCAATAAGTGACACGGGAAGTTACCGAGTATCGATTAGCAACAATGTTTCCCAGGTTTATTCAAACTTTGTCAGCGTTACCGTCAATGAACAACTTGCAGCACCCAGCATTAACTCGCACCCCGTTTCATTAACAGTATCCGAAGGAAGCTCCGCTTCATTTAGCGTCAACGCTGGCGGTGGAGGCTTTCTGACTTACCAATGGCGACACAATGGCACGGA